>JAYENM010000065.1:0-4135 GCA_034722095.1 Caldifarciminota bacterium
GAGGCAGCCACGATTCCTTTACTCCCGGGGACAAATGTTGCAGAGTCAGAGGAACATCTCACCTTTCCTGATAGAAAACCAGAAAACTTTATCTATGCTACAAAACTCTCTGGAAAGGTGATAGGACATGACTTTTCATTATCTTATTTCAGGGGTTATGACGATATACCTATTGCAAATAGGCTTATTGTAACTCCTATTGATACCCTGGGGAATATGAAACTTGACACCCATCTAGGATTCCCAGAGATCCAGGCCGTTGGCTTTGACTGTGCTGGAGAACTTTATTCTGTGGGTCTCTGGGGGGAAACGGCAGTGTTCCTGCCTGAAGAAGTAAAAATGGAGATGGAAATACCAAATCCTATGGACCCTCTGAATCCCATAGTTCAGGATACAACTATTCTCTCTGATGAGCCTTATGTGAAATTCACTCTCGGTGGAGATTATACCTTTAAGAACGGGATCTATATCAATGCTCAATGGATGCACGGCTTCTTTGCTGAGAGGGGGAAGGATAATCTTGAGGACTATTGTTTAGCTGGCATTGAGAAGAAATTCAAGAACGATGAGATTAAGGTTACCATAGCTGGTGTTTTGGAGATAAAAGATATTGAGGATATAGAAGAAAATTACGGTACTGCAATCATCCCCGAAGTTTCTTATGCCCCAACCGATAATGTAAATCTCTCTCTCGGGGCATTCTTTTTAGATGGAAAGCTAGAAACCCTTTTTGGTTCGTGGAAAGAACAGGATCAAGTTTACCTCAAGACAGAGGTAAGTTTCTAAAATAATGGCATTTAATGATAGGACATTTCTCTGTATTCTTGGTTTTTGTCTCATTATGACAGGCTGTGGCGGTATTCAGGTGATGAAGCCAACTATACCTATCAAAGATGAGCTAATCAATTTTCCTTTTGATGAGGGGAAACATAATAACGCATGGGTAGAATGGTGGTATTACACCGGGTGGCTTCAAGACGAAAATGGTGAAAATTACACTTATGAACTTGCCTTCTTTAAGGTTAACGAATCGGTGCAAATTTTCAAGAGGTTGGGCGTTGATATATCCTATTTTGCACACTTCGCAATCTCTGATGTAACAAGGGAAGAACATAGGACAGCAGAGAGAAGTTTTGTTCTATTATGGCCGAAAGTGAAGATTAAAGAAGGATACTTGAATTTGAAATACGATGACTGGGGTGCCGTGGGTAATACCGAATCTTGCCAGAAGCATTATTATCATATATATGCAAAGGATAGAGAGATGGCAATCGATCTCTATATGAAAGGGAATTGCACTCCTATATTGGGTAATGGCATGGGCGTGATTTATATGGGTAAAAGAGGCATCTCTTACGCCTATTCTATCCCTCAATTAGAGACCACAGGTGAGCTTATTATTGACGGCAAAAAACACTTTGTCTCAGGCAGTTCGTGGGCAGACCATCAGTGGGGAAATTGGGGCTGGTATGAACCCTTTGGCTGGAATTGGTGGGGGATAAATCTCGATAATGGAGTTGATTTGATTCTCTATAACTTTCCTGATGGTAATACCACTATAATTGTAAAATACCCAGATGGGTCGCAGTTTGTGACCGATGAAGTGACTCTGGAAAAACTTGGGTGGTGGGTGAGTCCTGAAACAGGTATAAGGTACCCAATTGAATGGAGCTTTGAGATTCCTGATTTAGACACAAAACTTTTCATTTCTCCAACATTTCCAGAACAGGAAATGACAACCAGAATAAAATACTGGGAAGGCGGGTGTGTGGTCAATGGAGAAATGAATCAGGAAAAAGTAAGAGGGAAAGGATATATGGAACTTGTGGGCTATAATTGGACCAATTTCTTGTTTCTGCGATGGGGAGTTCAGACAATAGTATCAGGATTATTTAATATCTTTTAAGAAAGGGGGAAAGATGAAGAAGATCTTAGTCCTGATGATTCTTCTTATGGCGGTCTTGGGATGCAAGGAGATTAAGAAGACCACGATTTCTGGGACAGTGACCAACGGTGGTAGTCCCGTATCGGGGCCAATAGTTCTCCTCCTTGAGTCTGATTTACTTACAGCAGGGATGTCCCTTAAAAATGGTACATTCACAAGTTCAGAGGGAAAATATGAGATTATAAGAGTGGCGACGGGAACTTATTATATTCCCGCAATCAAGGACGAAAATGGAAACTGGAAATACGACAAGGATACCGATATGTTTGGATGGTATGGAGAGAGGGATACTCTAACGGGTCTAACCATACCCGCTCCCGTTGCTGTTACTGAGGGAGATGACCTCACAGGCATAGATATTGATACGCTCTATATAGTACCTTAGAGACTTATAAGAAGAGAAAGAACGAATGGAGGTCTACAATGGATATATTTAGCAAAATAGTTTCAGCGATAGCAGCCACTTTTGAGTGGCTTGGAAGCAAAATACAGGAAATTATTGATATTATGCTATTCAGGAGGTAAGAGGTTTGTGAAACAGCAAAATAATAAATCGGCCTTTTATTATACGGTCCGTCTGGCTACTCGGATAATCCTCACAATATTTTACTCATTAAAGGTAAGAGGTGCAGAGAATGTTTTAGGGAAAGGCGCTTATATTATTGCAGCAAATCATATCAATTGGTTTGACGGTTTCGTTTTAATGGCTTTATTTAAAGAAAAAATTGTCTTTTTAACTGCAGACTATCTGTTTGAAAGACCTATAGTTAGAAAAGCATTCCTATCCAGACTGGCCTGTATTCCAGTTGGTCAGGGACAAACGAAGAAAGCAATCAAAGAAGCCTTAAATATATTAGGAAAGGGAGGAATAATAGGAATTTTCCCCGAGGGCGGGGTAAGATTAGCAAAAGAAATGCAGGAAATCAAGCGAGGAGCCTTCTTTTTTGCCCGTATGGCAGATGTTCCCATTATTCCAGTGGGTATTCAAGGAACCAATCATCTCTTCTCATCATTTCGGAAAATTCCTCATCCTGGGGAGATAGTTGTTAATATTGGAAAGCCAATTTATCATGTAAAAACCGATAGGGAAACTGTTGAGCTTGTTGTTGCTAAAATTAGTGAACTTGTATCGCAACCAAAGGTTGCTCCTACTTAAAGTATCTGAAAAGATAATTAACTTTCCGAGGTTTTTGAAATAGAAGTCTATGTATCTATTCTGGATTTATGTTATCTCCATGTTTTGTCTGAACCCCATAGGAACTTTAGTTTCTTACGGGGTGAATACACAGCCATTACAGGGTGAGAGTCAGTTCGAAGAATCCCGTGGACAGGAGGTATTCTCATTATACGAGGTAACAGGGATGAAAATCACCTGCACAGCAAGTTGGTTTCTCCTGTCTGGCACAGCAAGTATGCAAGCAATAGAAGAGATGGAACTTGACGGGAGAAAAGTCATTTTGGTGAGAGGAAAAGTGGATAGACCTGGGGGAATCCTGGGCTTCATCGTGAGTTTTCTCAAGCTATATAAGGGAGCAGACACTTTTGATTCCTATATTGATGTTGAGACACATCTACCCGTGCAGTGCATCGAATACAAGAAACAGAGAGACGGGTCAAAGAAGGTGACTGAGCATATACATTATGATAGAGCGCAGCAATCCATAGAATCGCTCGTAGATGGGAAAGTTCTTAATAATATTCATTATGATATCCAGGACGGGGTCTCAGTTCTTGTAGACTTTCTGCATAGGGCTAACACTCAGGAAATGGCAATAGGAAAAACTCTTACAGCAAACATGAATGCCGGGATGGAAATTGATGAGGTTGTGGTAAAGGTAACGGATGTTGAGAAAACACAGGACGGGGTAATTTACACATTTACATCCCAAAAACTCCCAAATGTATTGAAGTATCCAACTGTATTGAGTGTCCAATTACTGGACGATGGGAAAAAGAAACTTCCCATCAGTGGAGTAGGCACTATTGAAATCCCAATACTCAGAAAAATCAGGATAAAGGGAACTTTAAAAGTGCAAAATGACAGATTAACTCCGCGTAAAAGTCAAAGATTTCCTACGGGGTAAAAAATCAAAAAGAGCCTTGGGTTTCACTGATTAGGGAAAAAATTTTTTAATCTGGGAAGATCTGTACAATCCCTGCCTGTTATACGACCTGTATAGGTGGCAGGCA
>JAYENM010000066.1:0-4133 GCA_034722095.1 Caldifarciminota bacterium
ACTCCTCCATACGGATGCTGTGCAACGGATTAACTCCAATCTACCTGTCCATACGGATCCCATACGGGTCGTATGACCGTAGGGATCGGTAGACAGGCTTGCTGCTCCATACGGCCCTACGGCTCGTTCACAGAATCCGTCTCAAGATCCGTATGGATATGGATATGAGATGCTGTGCAACGGTTGTTTTTGCACAACCACTAACGGTTGCGCCAATCATTTTTTGACTTTTTTTGCACAGCTTGTGAAGTATGGCCACTATGTGATTGTTATATAGTTAACCTTATTATAAGCCCAAAAGAACTTGACTTTATGCGGTTTATGGTGTATAATGTTTTTATGTTTCTTGTGTTCATAATAATTCTCTCGTACAATCCGACGACTCTTATATATCCTCCATTCGGGCATACAATGGGATATCACAGTGCCACTTCATTGGAGGCAAGGCTTCTTTTTGGTAGCAAGCTTTCGTTTAACAGTCCTTGTGGAGTATCTGCAGTAAAATTGAAAAGTGATGATAAGCCAGGAGGAGAGGATGATGATGAGTTGACAATATATTGTTGTAATACGGGGGCTCATCAAATTGTATATAATAAATCACTTGTGGATGTTAAAACCTACGGCAAATTTGGAACAGGGGTAAGAGAGTTCTGGTCGCCAGCGGGTATTGCTGCGTCACCCGATGGATGGGTATGGGTAGCTGATGCAGGCAATCACAGAGTGGTAAAACTCTTTAACACAGGGGATACCCTTCTGTGGATCCAGACTATAGGGTCTTTTGGATGTGCGGAACTTGAGTTTGATGATCCTTACGATGTGGCATGTGATTTCAAAAAGAATATATATGTAACAGACGAGGGAAACGGTAGGATTCAGGTTATAGATTCCTCGGGAAATCTTGTGAGAATTATAGATGGACTCTATCGGCCAAAAGGGATAGCGGTTATCGGGAGAAATGACCGCTGGAATTACCGAAGGAATGACTTTATAGTGGTATTGTGCGAAGATGGCATTAAAAAGTTTTCAATGAGCGGAAAACTTTTGGCTAAGAGAAAGGGAGAAGATTTTGGACTGACAAAATATGACTTTGCCTTTTGTATGATTGATTACTACGGGCATATCTGGGTAACAGACCGGGAAAATAGCTGTATTCATAAATTTGATAGAGACCTTAAGTATATCACCTCGTTCGGAAGGAAGGGCTCAGGAGATAAAGAGTTTATAGACCTGAGGGGTATAACAATATGGAGGCGTTTTGGACAGGTATTTGTAGTCGATGCAACAGCAATTGACTATTACTGGATAGGTGTAGATGGTTATATAAAAGGATGTTTTCCGCCTGTCTTTACAGGTGATAGACCTGGAACAGACATCGTATTCTTTATAACGGAGCCTGCCATTATGGACTCTAAAATTTACGACAGCAAGGGCAATGTGGTAAGAGAGTTTATTAACAACTACGAAGAGACTCCTTTTGAACACTATCTTATATGGGATGGCAGGGACAACTATGGAGAGATTGTGCCATCGGGTGAGTATAGGATTGAACTTGTTTTAACTCCTACATATTCATCGAGGAAGAAGTTCAAGAAAATATTAGATACGCGGGTAATAGTGAAATGAGAGCATTTCCTCCCAGCAATCTTGTTACTCTCTTTCCCGAAATACATACCTAAGTATTTTTCTTGCTGTTGGTGCAGCTATTTCTCCGCCCATACCTGCATTCTCGACAAAGATTACGAGTGCGATAGTAGGGTTGTCATAGGGAGCAAAACAAGCAAACCAGGCATGGTCTTTTCCTCTTGGATTTTGGGCGGTCCCCGTCTTGCCAGCAACTTTCACTCCCTGAATCCCGGCTGCTCTTCCTGTTCCATATTGATTTTGAACAACTTCAAGCATTGCTTCGCGCAGGAAAGCTATGGTATTCCCGTCCAATTTTACCTTTTTACTAGGATGTGTATTTGTAAACACCCTTTTACCATTATATGACACAATGCTATCTACAAGTGTAGAAGGATAGATGATGCCACCGTTTGCTATCGTAGAAATGAATGTTGCCATTCTCAGCGGAGTGAGTAAAATCTCCCCTTGCCCGATTGCTAAGTTTGCTGCAACTCCCCGTGACCATCCTTTCTTCCCGTAATGAGAATTATACCATTCCTCATCAGGAATTAATCCTTCACTCTCTTCTGGAAGGTCTATCCCTGTTTTCTTATCTAATTTGAAAACTCTGGCGCAGGCTGCGATATTGTCAATCCCGACTTGCATTCCAAGTTGGTAGAAGTACACATCACACGATTGTATAATAGCGTCAAGAAGGTCGAGTCTCCCATGTTTCTTCCAGCACTTATAAAATTTGTTTCCTATAGGAATACCTTTTTTACAGGACAAATCCATGTAACTGTGTTCGGCAACCAAATCTTTTTCGATACCTGCTGCAGTCACAACAAGTTTGAATACTGATGCAGGGGGATACTTTCCCTTTCCTGCACGATCAAAAAGAGGAAAGTTTGGGTCCTGTGATAGTTTACGCCAGATATTCTCTTTTATACACGGGGAGAAATAATTCGGGTCAAATCCGGGATGAGAGTAGTAGGCAAGCACCCTCCCGTTCTGTGGATTAATTGCAACTACCGCACCGCTTTTATATTCTGACATAGCCTTTGCACACATCTTTTGAAGTTCCATATCAATAGAAAGATAAACATTGTTTCCCGGTATGGGTTGTCTACCGGGAGAAAATATACCTATCTCCTTTCCTTTTGCATCAACCTCTAAATAATTCGCGCCGTCTTTCCCTTTTAGATATTTTTCATACTGTTTTTCTATTCCCGTTTTACCGATTATATCACCCGCTGTGTACTCTTTCATTGTCTTCAACTCCTCTTTTGAAATTTGTCCTATATAACCTATAATATGGGAGAGGGTATCAGCGAAGTATGTCCTTCTCACTGGCTCTGCGACAAGATCCACACCAGGGATATTTGCCCTTCTTTCCTCTATCATACATACCGTATGAAATGGAATATCCCTCACGAGTCTTTTGTCCTCTAATTCTTGGAATTCTAAGTTGAGAGAATCTTCGAGATAAGAAATTCTCTCTCCTTTTGCGAGATATAATGTATAACTAGGTCTGGTCTCTGCAAGAATCGTCTTTTTGGAATCGTATATTAATCCTCTGGGCGCTTTGATTATCACCTGTTTTACACAGTTCTCCATTGAAAGTCTCTCATACCTTTTTCCATGTACTATTTGGAGCCAGAAGAGCCTCGCAAAAAGAACAGTGAAAAGGACAATAACCACAAAAGTGGCAATTCTCGTTTTTGTATCCTTATCCATTACTACAATCTAAAATCTAAAGCCTCTTTGTGTCCTTTGTGCTCTTTGTGGTGAATCCCTTGCTATATCTGTTACCACAAAGTTCACAAAGAAATATTTAGATATTAAATGAGAATTAATTTCCTCTTAGTGCCTTGGTGTCTTGGTGGTGACCAATATTTCTATTTTAGCATGTTATCTTCAAAATGTCAAGAAAAATTTATTCATAAATTCTAAAGTCTTCTTTAATGATATGAGTCCACCTGTGGCCCCGATAGCAGTAGTGGAAAGCGCTCCTGCTGCATTGGCTAAGCGCCCGGTCTTCTCTAATGACCATTTCTTGAGGATTCCCGTTAAAAACCCAGCCACAAAGGCATCTCCAGCACCTGTAGTATCAATTACTTCCACTGGATAGGCGGGGATTCTGATCTTTTTTGATTTTGTTCTAATATAACATCCTTCCTTTCCCATTTTTAAGCCCACAATCTTCACTCCTTTATCTATTAAAATCTTGGCAATCTCTTCCACTGTTTCTGCATCTGTAATCATTCTTGCCTCTTCTACGGCTGGTAAAAAAATATCCAGATAAGGTAGGCAAGGTTCGAGCAATTTCATCCACCTTCCTCTTGCATCCCAGGCTGTATCCAAAGAAGTCGTAGTTCCCGCCTCCTGTTAGCCGCACATCCTCCACTACACAACTTTATATCATCCGCTAATCGCAGTTTTCCTCGAACTGGATATCGGTCTACAGTTTTCACAATTATATCGGTTACTAATATTCCGAGGCAATGAACCTGCATAATTTAAATCAAATA
>JAYENM010000067.1:0-4122 GCA_034722095.1 Caldifarciminota bacterium
TATGTAATTGTGCAGGCCGGAAAGACGAATGCAAACTTGAGTATGTCGGGTTCGCCTCTTTCTCCCAACATAACAGGATATGTTGACTTAAAGGGTCTAAGCACCCGTATTCCTTTGTACGGTGTGTCCTTTAGTAACCTCAATTCAAGGATTCGCTTTTTACAGGAGAAAATGGAGATCGAGAGTTTTGCTGCAGAAAGTGATGGGGGCAAGCTTGGAGTAGATGGATACTTGATTATTTCTCCGTTTTCTTGGAAGCAACTAGGTCTTTTTCTTGACTTCAAAGGAGAAAATATACCGTTTCAACTGCCTGAGGGTGAGGGTGTAGTTGATATGGATATTGCGCTGAGAGGAACTGTTGCACATCCGGTAATAAACGGTAATGCAAAGATAGACAAGGCATTGACGGTTATTTCTATTCCTTCGAGACCATCCAGATTTCTTGAGCAGGAGTTTGACCTTGATTTAACAGTGGATATGCCTGAGCGGGTATGGATACGGAGTTCGCTTCCTGCACCAATCAGCCCGATACCCGGAATAGAGAATCCTATCGTTGACCTCGAGATGGGTGGTAAGGTCTCGTCAATAAAGAGAGGGAATGAGATATTTCTTACGGGAACTATGGAAGTAAAACAGGGATATTTCTATTATATTGACAGGCCCTTTGAAGTGGTAGAAGGAAGTTTTGTATTCGACAATACTCCCGGATTTGACCCTCTGGTAAACCTGAAGGCAAAAAGTGAGGTAATATATACTATATTGAGAGAAGGCGAAGCACAGTTAGATACAACCACTGTTTATGTTACCTTGGGTGGCAGAGTAAGTGAGCTTCAATTTTCTATGTATTCCGAACCCGAACTGCCTTTGGAAAGCATAGTAATTATGCTCTCCTTAAAGGCTCCCTGGGGTGAATTTGATATTGTGAATGTACCAGATAGGTTAGTAAATCTTCTGATAAGAGGCACGGTATTGGCAGATATAGAGAAGATGCTGGGTGTGGATGTCCTTTGGTTTGAGACGAGCATGTTTGGGGAAGAAAAAATGGCGAGAATTACTGCAGGGAAGTACATTTCTCCAGATTTGTATGCGAGTTACACGAAGGATTTATTTGCTCCATCCTGGAGTTTTAAAACCCGCTACCGTATCATTCGCGGCCTGTCGCTGATGGGTCAGAGAACTGAAGAAGACGAATACAATGTAGGGATGGAGGTAGAGATACGATATTAGGCATTGGTCATTAGGCATTGGTCATTAGTCATTAAGCCATTAGGCAATTGAGTCATTAAGAAAGATTGGTATGTTCTATCAGCCAAATATATACATATTCATTTCCCTTCTATGTGCAGGTGTATTCCTGATCTTTCTCTTCTACAAGAAAGATAGTAGAATAGCAAAAGTACTGCGAATAACATCTCTATTTATTCTGTTACTTCTTCTGCTTGAGCCAGTAATTTTCACATTCCGTTCCAATGAGACACTTGCTGTTCTAATAGATTCTTCAAAAAGTATGGAACCAAAGAATGATACTATCTCCTGGTGGATTCGTAAACTTGATTCCTACCCTGTAAAGAAACAGTATTTCTGGTTTGATACAACACTCTATAATAGAAAGAGGGGAGGTGGAGCCACTGACATAATAAGGGCAATTGAATGTTTGCCTTCTCATATAGGGGCAATCTTATTACTATCCGATGGAATATATACAAGAGGCAGAGATCCAAGAACAGCAAAATACTCAAGACCCGTATATACCATTTCAATAGAACGAAAAGGGGAAGAGAACTTTAGAGTAGTAGACTACAACAGGAACTACTATATCTATAAGGGAGATACTGCATCGGTAGAGGCAATAATAGAGGGAGAAGGTGTTGAAGACAAGACCGCCTGGCTTGTATTCTTTGAAGGAGAAAAAGAAATCTCCAGGAGTTCAATTCTCCTGCCACCTGATAGAATAAGAAAGTCGTACAGGTTACATTTTGTTCCCAAAGTCAGCGGAGTTCATATATATACACTGACTCTCAAAAGAAACGAGAAAGAAAATAGCATAAGTTTTCCAATGAATATCACGGATAGGCGTATAAAGGTGCTGTATATATCAGGTAATCCATCCTTCAATCTGAAATTTATACGATCTGCTCTCGAGAAAGACCAAAACACGAAGGTTCATTCAATTATCCAGATTGCAAAGGACAGATGGCTTGTAGATGGGAGTATAAAAAAGAGCAATATTGACATTGAAGATTATATCCAGGAGATGGATCCTGATGTAGTTTTTTTAGAGGACCTCAAACCGTCTTCTGTAATGGATTATATTGACGGCGAAGGAAAATGTTTTGTGATTGGCAAGGGTCGCCTTTCTCCGTTTATATTCGGAGGCAGACCTGATAGAGAAGGAAGAATAGAATTTGTCAGAGGAGAATTAGATATATTCAGTGAGTCATTACCCTCTCTTGCATTTTTTGATGTGATAGGAATCAAAAAAGGGGCAAAAATACTTGCAGTTTGTCCTGATATAAAAACAGCTCAGGGTAATATGCCAGTGTTCGCAAGTATGGCATACGGTAGGGGCGAGGTCTATAGTATTGCCTCGGATATTCTGACACCCATCTATTTTTCACAAAAGGGAGATCCTCATTTCTGGATAAGTCTGATTAGATGGATATCAAAGAGGGGAGATGATATTCATATAGAAACCGACAAAGCAATCTACAAGCCTGGAGAGAACATAAGGATAAGGGCGGAGACCAGAGAAATGATGGATAAGGATATCCTTGTAGAAATAAAAAAGATAGATGGACAGAATGAGAGTATACAGTATGAGAAAAAAAAATATCTATATAAAAAGTCACCAACCGCATACGAGGTGATAATAGATTATTTACCTCCAGGAAGATATCAATACAGGTCGAAAGTGAACGGGAACTTTATAAGTGGCGAGTTTTATGTAGAGGAACCACTACCAGAAGATCCAAATCCTTATGCAGATAATGATTTGTTAACTACAATTGCCTTAAAGAGCGGTGGAAAGGTGATCCATCATCCAGATGATATAGAGATAACAATGGGTGGAGATAGAGAAAAATATCCTCTATTTCCTTCGAGGTCTCCGTTTCTTCTTGTTTTACTTGTTGTTCTTCTTTCAATAGAGTGGTGGATTCTGAGAAAGTAACGCCTGCTGCCGTCGAGAGTTTTCTCCTGACACTATGACGCAAAGACTCTACGAGTTACTATTTAGCGAATACCGATTGACAATTGGCAATTTACTGCCTACTGCTTACTGCCTACTGCCTACTGCTTACTGCCTACTATTTCAAAGGGAGGTTGGATGATATACCTTGACCATAATTCAACTACAAAAGTAGATAAAAGGGTACTCTCAAGGACGATGCCATATTTTAGAGAAAACTTTGCCAATCCCTCCTCAACATACAGAATTGCACAGGAGGCAAGGGAGGCGCTGGAGGATGCAAGGGAGACTGTAGCAAACTGTCTCAAATGCGACCCGAAGGAAATATATTTTGCCTCTGGAGGAACAGAATCCAATAACCTTGCAATCAAGGGTACAGCATGGAGACAAAGACGGGAGGGAAATCATATAATTACTTCCAGAATAGAACATCATGCTGTTCTTAATCCGTGTAGATGGCTTGAGGGTATGGGTTTCAGAGTATCCTACATTCCAGTAGATTCCACCGGAATAGTTGATGTTGATGCTCTGAGAAAGGCGATTACACCACAAACGATCCTTATATCAATCATGTGGGTAAACAACGAGATTGGCACAATACAACCCATAAAGGAGATAGCAGAAATTGCAAGGGAAAAGGGAATATATTTTCATACGGATGCGGTGCAGGCGATTGAGAAGATTCCGGTAAACTTAAAAGAAATTAGGGTTGATATGCTATCGCTGTCAGGACACAAGATATACGGACCCAAGGGTATAGGAGTATTATTCGTCAGGGAAGGAACGCATATTGAATCACTCATTCAAGGTGGACCTCACGAAATGAGTCTTCGGGCAGGGACGGAGAATGTACCGGAGATTATTGGACTCTCGGAAGCAGTAAAGATTGCAACCACAGAACTAGGAGAGGAAAATAGGAGGTTGTCAATCCTAAG
>JAYENM010000068.1:0-4063 GCA_034722095.1 Caldifarciminota bacterium
AAGCTCACCATTTTCTTCCTTTACTACTTTTAAGGTTTTTATCAGAAAGTCTTTTATAGAAATTTTCGGAATATCAACATCAAGTTTAATTGCCCTATTTTCTATGAAATCTCTTACCTCCTCCTCATCTATTGCCTCGTATCCCGCCTCACGACAGATTGACTGGTCAAAAGGTAGTTTGCTTAATGTCCCTTTCTCATCAAGGTAAGAAACAAGGCTATTAAGAACCTGGGTTTTTAATGCATCTATATTAGCAAAACGTTTATAAATATAGGAATCCTCGATAGTTTTAATAAACCTTTGTGTATCTTTATCTCTTTTAGAATCATCTTTACCTTTAATAAAGACTAATATTTCTCCTTGTGATTCTGGTTTAATGAAACGTCTGAATTCTCTTTCAGTAGGAGAAAGCCCATCTTTGCCTTTAGTTCCGTATACATTACCAATTATCCCAATGTAGATATCGCTATTATCTACTTGTTTAAGATAAGTTGAAACAGGTGACTTGCCCTTTGCTGGTAAGTCTTCAAAAAGAAAGACATCAAAGAAATCTCGTAGGGTTGAATTATTGATTACTACTTCTTTTACCGCAAGTCGCTCTTCTTCAAGTTCTCTCTGAACGCCGCTGACAAATATTTTATATTTTCTCATATTATAAACAATCTCTATTTTATCAATCCAGGCTTTGCAAAACTGAGACAATCTTCTTGATTTTTTCCAATAATTATATGGTCTATCAGCTTTGCTTTTGTATCTGTCTCGCTATGGCAAATTGATGCGTATCTGGGATTATTGTGTTCTCTCATTCTCTCTATGAAATCCAATTTTCCGGCGAGGCTTTTCGGGTGGTGCCATAAGTTGACGGATGGCGTCAAAAACAACCTTAAACTGGGCATCGTATCTCTTTTCTAATACCTCCAGTTTTTTAGCGAGCTCTTTGTGTGAAATAATCATCTCACGCAATCTTACGAACGCACGCATAATTTGAATATTAACTCGAATGGCATGCCTGCTGTGCAAAACGCTGGAGAGCATCGCGATCCCCTGTTCGGTAAATGCATAGGGATGTGCACGTCTTGGTCCTCCCCAACTTGAAATCACAATTTGTGATTTCAAGATCTCATATCCCTGTTCATCAAGTTGGAACATAAAATCTTCAGGGAACCTCCCAATGTTGCGTTTTACTGCCTGTACAAGTGCGCGCACTTCTACTCCATAGAGGTCAGCTATGTCTGTGCTGAGCATTACTTTCTTCCCACGGAATAGATAAATCCGTTTTTCAATTCTTTCCATTGGAACAATCACCCGACTATCTATAACTGAATCTTCCATATCCAAGTTTCCTAAATCTTTCACTTATATTTCGGATGATTATACAACAACTTTTTAGTTTTTGCAAGATTTTTATGGTAAATACTTGAATACTTGAGCCTGACCCCTTATCTTATTATTACCTCTTCTACATAATTTGAGAGGGTGTTCTTTATATTGTTTAGTTCCCTCTCAGCGTATGTGGGGCTATCTTTGAAGACATCCAGTAGCATCTTCACCTTTCTCGGTCTCTGCAATATAAACCTCCTTGCACCCTTTAACCACTCTCCTATTCTCTTCCCGTCTTCTGTTGAGAAAAAATCTGGGAATACCGTGGTTCTAAACTCATATTCTACATTACTATCTATAATAAGCTTTATACTCTTCTCTATGTCCTCAAGATTTACCGAAACTCCCGATGCTATATTATATTTTTCCGGGGTTGCTTTTATATCCATCGCAATGTAATCTAAAAGACCCTCATTTATTAAGCCCTCAATCATTAAGGGATTTGTGCCGTTTGTATCAAGTTTTACCTGAAAACCCCTCTTTTTTGTATTCCTGATAAAATCGGGCAATCTCTTATGTATTGTGGGTTCTCCACCAGTTACACAGACACCATCAAGAAGTCCTCTCCTATTTTCAAGGAAGGAAAACACCTCTTCCTCACTTATGGTTGGCAGGTTCTCCCAGCCAACAACCAGCTCCGGATTATGACAGTACGGACATCTGAAGTTACATCCTCCAGTGAAGACGACTGCACATATCCTCTTCGGGAAGTCTATTATGGATATTCTCTGTAAACCTTTTATCATAGGCAGGTGTTAGGTGTCAGGTTTCAGGTATCAGGTGTCGGGTCTTTTTTGAGCGCTGGATGGAACTATAAAGTCCGTTCAACATTTTTCCACATTCACTGTACCTCTCACTGTAGTTCTCATATTTTTCCTCACTCAAGTATTCCTTTCGATATGCAATGTAGAGATGGTGTTCTGTCTCCTGAAGTTCGCCGATCGCCCGATTTATGCATTCAAGGTATATGTTGATGTGCCGATTATTCCATCCTTCAGCAACATTCGCAGGGATAGAGTTAGAAGATCTTCTAATCTGTGAACCCAATTCATATAACTCAAATTTTGGAAAACTCATCGTCAATTTGCATACATCCAAATGAAGCTCACAAAGTTTTTTGTACACATCAAGATCTCTGAAAGTTGTAATTGTGCCCATAATTCCTCCTCTCTCCAAACACCTATCACCTTTCACCTACTACCTATCACCTACTACCTTTCACCTATTACCTGTCACCTGTCACCTTTCACCTATCTAAGCCTGTACATAAAGGCGACCACTCCCTTCTGCGTTTCTTGTGGTAGGTTAGGAGCTAATCTCTCAAATCTCCATTCTCTCAATGCATCAAGGGTTATCTGGTCAAACATATTGCCACCCTTTTTGAGAAGTAATAGCCTCTCTATCTTTCCATCTGGCGATACCCATATTTCGACCTTCACATCAGTCTCTACATTATATCCTTCAGGATATAGTGGAATAACCTTGCGAATAATCCTTCTCTTGGACAACTCGCCTTCAATTATATACGGCTCTCCTTGAATGATTGCCAGAGACGGCGTTTCTTTTCCTACCTCCTCCTTGGGAATGGATATGGGTGGAAGTTCCTTTGGCGGTGCTTCTGGTATTATCTCCTTCTCACCCTCCTTTGCCTCTGGTAGTTCAACAAGTTCTTCTTTAGGTAAACGCTCTTCTGAGACAACCCTGGAAGGTTCCGTTGGTGGTGTGTATGCAATTAGTCCGACTTCAACAAATTCAGGTTCTCCAAAGGATATGCCAACATTTATAAAACGGAGACAGAGAAGAATAATGATATGTAAAACAATGGAACAAATTACTCCCTTAGTAAGAGTACTCATTCTGTTTGTATGTCTACTCATAAAAACCCCCAAAAGTTCACTTATAATATCAACCGCAGAGCACGCGGAGAATACAGAGATTTTTTTATTTCCTCCGCGATCTCTTAAGCATCATATTTCTTTAACCTCTGTAGGGACAACCCTTGTGGTTGTCCGCCTCTCGGACAGGGATAAACCCTGTCCCTACAATTTCCATGGTCTTGCCGCTTCAAACCCCGTTAGATAAAAAGCCTTAGTGAAAAGCCAATGTGCACAGTTAGTCGCTATCTAACGGGAGCAAAGAGAAAAAGCGACCTCAAAGTTCCTAAATCTTTTACCCCCCTTGTTTTTAAACCACAGAGTACGCGGAGAATATAGAGTTTCTGCCTCCCTTTGATCTCCGCGGGCTTCCTGCCCCGTTAGATATGAAATTATCTAACGGGGTGAACGAACTCTGCGGTTCATCTATAAAATTTACATAACCGAAGTTAAATCAAAAATCAAAATTAAAAGTCTCACCACAAAGGCACTAAGACACGAAGTCCACAAAGTATTGGTTATCGGTTATCAGTAATCGGTTATCAGTGATCGGTCCATACGGATCCTGCGGATAATCCGTGATCTACAATCTGAAATTGTATAATGATATTATCTTTTTTATATTGATATCTACAATCTTGGTGTCTTTGTGTCTTAGTGGTGAATTCTCTTAAAAATTT
Organism: Caldifarciminota bacterium; assembly: GCA_034722095.1. Lineage (GTDB taxonomy): Bacteria > Hydrothermota > UBA3073 > UBA3073 > UBA3073 > UBA3073. Next base: position 3,935 of record JAYENM010000068.1, read on the forward strand.
TTGCATTTCTATCATCCGCCTTAACATATTTTGTCAATTGTTCAATCACCCCCTTCAACCCCTCACCGTAAAGGGCAGATATGAGATAGGGTTTAGGGGAAAGAGGCAATTCTGTAAAGCTTTTCCTAT
>JAYENM010000069.1:0-4045 GCA_034722095.1 Caldifarciminota bacterium
ATTGCCCTTGCAGACAACAATACTTCAGGAAGAAATATTTTATGTGCCTTAAACTGTTTACCTATTATGTCCATACCGGCGATCAAGCCATTATCGAGTATCTCTTTTGCCGGTATTTTTTGTTTTAACGCCTGTCTTACAAGTTCTGAAATCCTTTTATTATTACCCTGCTGTAAGTTTTCTACAATCTGCTTCAATATATCCATTTTGCCCACCTCTCTTATATATCGAACTATACTTTCCAATGCTTTGTTATTACTTAACGCTACAAGGTTGTAGGCACAAATTCAATTTGTGCCAATCTGCAGGATTCGCATGAGCACGATTTAAAATCGTGCCTACAAGCTTTGCTATATTGAATTTATTGTCTAACAACTTTCTAAATATATCTTTTTCTCTTGTCCCTACGGATCCTATGGAAATTCTCTTTCCTGCCTGCCGGCAGGCGGGCAATCCCTGTGAAATCACTTAAGTCATTACAATGATCTAATCCTCTCGCGGCATGTGTGTTTACTGCATTGACGACAGAACGGGAAATTGTCTTTGAAGTAGTGAATCTCTTTTTGTCCTGCAATCATCACACCTGATATAGATTTCAGTGGATGCATTAGAAAACTATCTCCTAGTGAGATACCAATATCTTCTGGATGCAGAAATTCAAAAAGCTTTTTCTGTCCGCTTATATGCCACCCACAGTAACCAGGACTGTATCTTAATATTCTCGTTGAAGCAGTTGCTTTTCCATCTTTAATAAGGTATTTAAAAAAATAGTTTTCAGTAATGTCATCTGCCTTTTCGGTACCCTTAGAGGCAATAGAGTCTAATATACATCCCAGAGCAAACTCCTTTAACTTAAAAAGTCCATTTATCTTTTGACTCACCTTTTCGCCAAGTGTGACAGCGAAAAGAGCTAGATTGTCTGCTCGCCGGAAAATCTCATCGACAGGTGTAGTTTTTTCGTTTTGTCCTTCTCCACAGTAGATAACCTCAAATTCTGATATAGATACCTCTGAAACGATGCCTACAGGAACAGCAAGCGTGTAGAAAAGATCCGTTGCTACTTTAAGGAGTGTATCAACCTTTTCTAAAGATTCTGTGGAAGGGGGTGTGCCTCTGTTTTTCAAAATAGCATCTCTATTTGGCTTTATATCTTGCACTGAGAAATTAATTATCTCTCGCATAATTTCCTTGGTACTTCTAGTATTTCTGCACGAGTTGAATTCGTGCCTACAATTCGGTTAATTCAGCAAATCCTGGGTTGTGTTATTTCTCGACGGCAAGCTGTCCATCCCGTAACGACGAGCCTCATCCTCCATTAGTTTTGTCAACTCCCTCTTTATCTCATCGGGAAGTCTCAACGGCTCATATTCTTTTATCAATCTTTCCACCTCTCTGTGTGCCCGTTTACAAAGGGTCAATCCACCTTCTTCCAACCATCTGGCTCTGTTTGCGCGGTCAATTACTGCTCCTGGAAAGTAATGTTCTTCTCTCAGGTAACGAAGCGTATGTTCTGATATAAGCAGATGCTTCTCCTTTAGAAGTTCCTTGAATCTTGGAAGTGAGGGAAAATCCTCTCTGGGCTCAATGCCTTTTATCAAGCGTAGGGTCATTCCACAGATTTCATTGTCTACAATCAGCTTTTCAAGACTCTGACAGCTTTCAAAATCAAGCATACCAGGTCCAGATATATTATTTATACCGGAGAGCGCAGCGAGGGTTGCCCCCATAGATGATTCTAATCCAGCTTGAGTATCAAGTTGCTTTGAATCACTGAGTGATATGTAAGCCTGAGTTGGCAGGCCTAGATATTTCCCGATTTCGTTGTAGGCGCAGTCTATCATCTGTGTTTCTACGGCGCCCATCGGGGTTGTTTCATAGCGAACATCAAATATGGCAGGCGAACCTCCATAAAGGACTGGAGTGCCTGGATTGGTAAGCTGACTGATTACTAAACCGCTCAGAGTCTCTGCAGTATGTTGTACCAGTGTTCCAACCAGCGTGACCGGTGCCATAAATCCCGATAATGGCATAGATATATATTCCACTGGAATAGAATACAGAGCGCAATCAACTAAATTTTGTGATGTAACATTACTCCATTTCAGGGGCGAAGTTGGACAACAGGAAAATATTGTAAGGGGCTTTGCAGACAATTCCTCTTTTGTCCCACGCACTGCAAGTTGAAGGTCTCTCATAATATTGAATGCCTCAATGGTGAAAGCTCCAGTCACAACAGGCTTTTCACAATAGAGAAGACTTAAATAAAGGCGATAACTGTCTGAAATTTTTTCAGTTACATCAGATGGTATGAACGCTGTGCTCTGAGATGCAATATTTTTAAGCTTGCTTACAACTTTTGCGTATTTTATATAATCTGTTGTTGTGGGCTTGCGTATTTTTTGAGTTCTGTAATCAAGTATATTTAATGCAGTGGAACCAGGAGTAAAATAGACATTATATTCTGAAAAATTATGGGTTTCGTAACCGAGTACATCATAGAGATTGAACGAACCCGGAGTAGTTTTTAACGCCCAGTCTATAATCTCTTTTGTAAGAAGGACATGATATTTATCCAGCTCTACCTTTGCACCATAATCTCCCAGCATAGAAAGAATACCCTTATTGTATATCTCCACACCCAATTTGCAGAGTATGTCCCTTGCTTCTGAAATTATCCTTTCTATAAGTTCGTCATCTAAAAATTTAACAACAGGTCTCATTGTGAAGCTCCATCTATTTCAGGTAATTAAGTTATTAGGTCATTGAATAATTGAATTGAAGGATGAAAGGTCTACTAATTATTTATTATACCTCTAAAATGCGGCCTTGTCAAGTAAATCACTCTTTAACTACTTTATTTTTAGTGTCTTTCGTGTCCTTTATGGGTGATATTAAGTTTCGGATAGGCAATATTTTACCGCACTCTCGGCATGTATTTTTGATGTGTTCAAGAAAGGGATACCAAATTCATCAAGACCAACCTTTTTCAGATCCAGAGTTTTAATCACCTTGCAAGTCTCCTCAACAATGCTCAACATCGGAATGGGGGAGAGGGTCTTAACTTCGTCAAATACAATATGGGGCGTATTAGCAGCAATTACTGCAAAGTCTGCTTCTGCCTTGGAAATTAATTTTATTGCATTTGCCAGCAAATCAATCAATTTATCCCATTGCTCTGCCTCCATCATATCAGATACCTCATTTATATTCAAGCTGTATATGATCATCTCGGGATAATTCTCATTAATCTGTGCTTTTTGAGATGAATCAATGATGAGACGATAATAATCAATGGTAGACTCAGGTCCAAGTCCACCAATAATACCTATTTTTTTCATTTAAAGCCCTCCTTTGCTGTTGACTTTTAATATTTTTCACAGCGGTCAGTCAGTAAGCACTAGCCACTATGCAGTAAGGAGTAGACTACAGACATCAGACCACAGAAAATATCAATGTCTAATTTCTAATGCCAAATGTCCAATCAATACCTAATGGCAAAATGACCAAGATCTAACTTCTCTTCTTGAGTGAACGACTGGTTGAATTATTAATCGTTACTTCATTGGTTATTGGGATTTGATTAGAAATTAGAAATTCGTCATTAGTCATTATAGTGTTCACTCCTTACGCCTTACGCCATACGCTCTTCACTCTTCTGTCCTTATCCTTATTCATCTCTCTTTGTGTTTTTCTCTTCTTAACTTCCTTTTTTCTTTTATGGATAATTGTGGTTTTCTTTTAACCGCTTTTTTCACTTTATCTCTTTTCCTTTTTGCGCTCATTTTCATCTCCTCCCTTTTTATTACTCTTATTGAAGCCCTACTGCTCGGACCGTCTCCTCTGGCTACCGCAACAGCAACTTTTTCTCCAACCGCTTCTACTATCTCTGCAATATCTCTATGTATAAATCCCGAGCAGAGAATGTCATATTACCTCTTTAAGGTTACCTAACCAAATAACAAACTATCCGACTAACCAACTAACTCCTGATTATTTTTACTCCACACTGAGCTCATAATCAAGACTTTCTATTGCCTTCTTGAGT
>JAYENM010000070.1:0-4005 GCA_034722095.1 Caldifarciminota bacterium
ATACGGTGGTACTTTGTGTTGTATGTCAAGTTGCTCTTGTTCCCAGAAAAATGGGAAGCGAAAAAAGTCGAAATAGAAATAATCCGGTGGAACTGTTCTGGACATCTCCTCCAATATCTTCTGAAAGCGTTCCTGGCTAATTGGGTTATTCGGGCAAGTTGGACGATACCACGAATCTGGAACATACGACATACTATCGGAATTAATCGGAGGAGAAAAGGAGTCCATTGACCAGAGTTGAGGGCTATGAAAACATTGTAAGATTACACCTACCTTTAACTCAATTTCCCTCGCTTTTTCTATCATTTCAGAAATAGGGTAGAATTCAATTTTTAATAAATGTCTATTGGACAGACTCTCGGACTTTATAGCTGAAAAAAATACACCATTAAAACCGGCATCTTTAATTCTTGCGATATTTTTCATAAAACTTTCTTTCTCGTACCGGTGTAGATAATATTTTATGAATATCGCCATTTTTATCGCTAAGAAAGATTTAACCCTGTAAATAGCTCCGAAAAATATTTCGCTGCCATCTCAGATGATAAAGTATTTATCTCTTGCGATGTTTTTAACTCGCCTACATATTCTAAATAATGAAATAACTCGTGAGCAAGACATAATTTGTAGATTTCCGGCATTAAAGACAATTTTTTGCTTGTTATCTCTAAAAATTCTGAAATTGCTCGGTTATAAATGTAAATGCTACAATCTACGGAATCAAATTGACTGAGTATCAATCCAGAGCTATTTTGTAATTGCAATGTATTATTAACAATAATATTAATTCCTCTACTTTTTATATAGTTTTCAATCCCTGAGGAAGTCCTGCATATTGAGACTGCGAGGGATAGGATATCTTTTGGCGAATATTTTGCTATTCTCATTCTGTGCTCTTCTTATGTATCAAATAGTTACCAATTTTTCACCAGTAAGAGGGATTAAAAAAAACTTGACATAAAAAGAATCATTTCTTGCCTTAATTTATAATATATCAAAAAATTCCATTTTGCCAAGCACAAAAAAATAAATTCTAAAACACAGTATCTATTTCTCTCAAACCCAATTCTACTTTAGTTTTTTTATGATATAAGCACTGCTATATACCAATTCTTTTATCAAAAATTCTCGACTTTAAGAAGGATTTTAGGGGGTAACTGTGGTAAGCTTTTTAAGAATGTAGTAATGTTTTTTTAAGAATGTAGTAATGTTAAAGAAAGAAATAAATAGCTAATACAACAGATATTTTTCTCTATTTTTCTTAAAGCTGTTTAGAGACTCTTGCCATTCTTGTACAATCTTATATACCGCAACTCCGCTGTCCAGGTCTTTTCTGACCTTATCTGTACCCATTAACCTATCGAATCCGTATGAGCCATTTTGTGGAGGCTGCCACATAAATTCTTTGGGATAGAGTTTCTTTACACCGGCTATTATTTCCAAACCAATCCGGACAGGTTGAAATTCGTCTCTATTTAGAACATATATCTCCACGCCCTCGCATCTCTCACCCTGATATTTCGAGGAATAAGGTATGAAGGCTGTGCTCCTAAATTTTACTCCGGGCAACCCTTTTTGGTTAAGTGCCCTTGTTAATATATTTGCATTAATCCAGGGAGCACCCAAGAGTAGAAATGGCCTGGTTGTTCCTCGCCCACATGATATGTTCGTACTTTCCAACAGACAAATTCCTGGATATACTATTGCTGTTTCAAGATTGGGTATATTCGGAGAGGGTGCAACCCACGGAAGTCCTGTTTCATCAAACCACATATTCCTTTGCCAGGCCTCCATCTTTAAAACTTCAATCTCTGCATTAAATGAGAAAATATCATTAAACATAAGTGCTAATTCACCAACTGTCATACCATGTCTAATTGGAATGGGAGCAATTCCCACAAAAGAGCTAAATGCTGTATCAAGCACCGGGCCCTCAATTGTGTTGCCGGTAATTGGATTTGGACGGTCAAGAATAAGCACTTTCACTCCACACTCTGCTGCCTCTTCTAATACATATTTTAGAGTACTTATGTAGGTATAAAATCTGGCACCTATATCCTGTATGTCAAAAAGCAACAAATCTATATTTTTGAGCATTTGAGGGGTAGGCTTTTTAGATTTTCCATAGAGACTATAGACTTGAATTCCAGTCTGCGTGTCCTTATAGGATTTGATATGCTCACCTGCTTGCTCGCATCCCATCAATCCGTGCTCTGGTACAAACAAAGCAACAAGATTAGCATTTTTTATAGAAGTTAGCGTGTCGATATTACTCTTGATGTTTCTTGTTATCCCTGTTTGATTGGTTACTAGCCCAATTCTTTTACCTTTTATTAAGTCGAAATTTTCCTTCAAAAGTCTATCAAGTCCTATCCTAACTATATATTTATATTTTATCTGGCCACCTCCAGCATATACTATTGCAGGAGAAACAAAGATGAGAAAAACTAAAAGGGGACCTTTCATTAGAATCTTCCTAACTATGAATAAATATTTGTTATACTGGATTAGCGTATGATTACAAATTTTCGAATGGCTTGTTCTCCCTTTTTATACAGTAGTTCTTCTGTTACTGGATCACGATAATCTTCAGTTACTTCAAAGTGAGCAATATATACACCACTAACCACGCCCTGTCGGGAGGAAGTTGTTAAGTCCCATGCATTATCTCCACTGCCATCATCATGCTCAATTGTTTTAATTAAATCACCGCGTTCTGTGTAAATCCTTATAATGCAATGTCCAGGAATGTTTAAAAACATTAGTTTGTTAGGTTCGCCTGGATACTGTAAATCACGTGCTCGAATATTATAAGGATTGGGCACAACACGGATATTTGCTAAGCTTTCACCCGCTTTACGGCGTAAATAAGCAGGTTCTGTAGTCCGGGTATAGAACCTGTTACTATGAAGTGGACCTGTCGGATTTGTTTCCCCTGTTGTGTTATTACTACCGTCGTTGCAGGCAACAATATAATAATAATATGAGAATCCTCTTTGAGCGGTTAAATCATCAAAACTGGTCACACCTGGCTCACAACTACATATCTCTTCATAAGTGGTATCCGGTTTGCCAACAGCACGGTAGATTTTATATCCAGCAAATCCCGGGTCGGTTTCGGATGGACTTGGGCGCCATGAAAGACTAATTCGATCGCCACCAGATTTTACATCAAATAAGGGTGGAGGTAGTGGTGGTTGTGGAATATTATAGCCCGAGTCGTAATTTCTTTTTGCCCGTCCAAATGTCAATAGTATAGAATCCTTACCTGTGTAGACCCACGTATTTTTATACTCATCTTTATTATTAGTCGTAGAGCCATCGGGTAGGGTAAAAGGGCCTGTGTCAGTTGGGTCCCTATACGCTTTTAGCCAGCGTTTTCCTATTTCTATACACATTTGCCTGCTTAAGCCGCTAACCCCCTCTGCTTCTACAATTGTAATGCTTTCGCCTGGATTCAAATCAAAAGGCCCATAACAAATCCAAAGATTTGTTCCACCGCCATCATTATGTATTGTCCATGGGTCTATTCGGTCTAAAATTGATCCCATATTGGTCTCATCAAATCGGTCTGTACCACCCAAGCCTTGGTGCGGATTGCCGCTTAACATATCATATAATTGAATCATTGGTGTTACGTTAGTCATATCTCCTAACTTTGGATAGGTATCTCCAGCATGCCAGCCCAAAACAGCAGGCTGGTTTGGGTCATCAGAGTTATCGGTTGTATTTTTGTCAATATGTAAAGAAACAATTCCAGCATGCTGTGGTGCACAAAGGCGACCGGTCCCTTGAACATCTGGAGCGCCAATGTTATCAAATGAATTCTTTGCTGACTGTCCAGCCCAGCAAAAACCGCAGCGAAGCCAATCCACAATCGGATTTTCTTCAGTAATACTTTCATTTGCATGGAGAGGATAATCTTCTCCACGCCTTGTTACCCAGGTATGTTGCCCCCAGGACTGTTCCCCGCCTATTTTAAATGAGCCTTCCCGGCATACGCTG
>JAYENM010000071.1:0-3988 GCA_034722095.1 Caldifarciminota bacterium
AGATAAGGTAACAACCTTATGGAAGTATATCGGACACTGTCACATAAACCTCCATTTAAGTAATATAACCAACAGCATCGGCTGCAAACAAGTTATATGAAATTCGGCAAAACAAAATAATGGGGGATGAAATTATGTGTAAGTTAAATGTAATACTGGCGTGTTTTATTCCTGCGGCAGTAGTATCAGCAGGAGAGTGGCACTTTATGGGTTTTAAGAATGAGGCAATCCATGCAGTTGCAGTCCATCCAGAGAATCCAAATATCATCTTTGTGTCTGGAGATAATTTATACAAGACTATAGAAGGCGGATGGATGTGGGATACAGTTGCATGGTTTCCTGCAAACTCTATGTTATTCCATCCATTGAACCCCGATACTATGTATGCTACTCTTGGAGCGGGTTCATATAGTGACGGAGTCTATAAGTCCACTGATGGAGGAAACACATGGAATGTCATCCACAATATGATGTACGCAACCTCATTGGTTATTCCTTCTTTTCCAGAGGGAATACTGGTAGCTGGATGCAAAGGTGGAGGCGTAGAGAGGAGTGATGACGGAGGCGTGACCTGGTATAGTATGAATGATAGCTTAGATAATTTAAATATTCTTTCACTTGCCACTGTCAGTCCGTTCGACAGTGCTCCTGTATTTCTTGCTGGTACAGAAGCGGGCATCTATTGTTTTTTCACAGAATACTGGGTCAAAACAAATGCTGCCGGTCTCACTGTGCCGAGCATAGCAGTATATAGAGAGTACATTCCAGTTTTATGGGCTGCCTTGGATGGAGGAAGCTGGTCTGATGGCATGTATAAGTCAATAGATTATGGGTTAAGTTGGGAAGTCTCCGAATGGTGGGTTTATATAACTGATATCCTTGTCAATTCTCTCGATTCTCAAACTGTCTATGCTGCGGACTCTGGTTGGGGGGTTATGATTACAAGAAATGGAGGAACTGACTGGAATCTTATGAACGAGAACTTGGGCGATAGCGTTGTGTTCTGCCTTAGCCAGACTCCTGCTGATACAGTACATCTCTATGCGGGCACATCGCACGGTCTTTATGTTTATGACTTTTGTACCGGTATTCAAGAAGTACCGCCTCACCCTGACAGAAGAGATGTAAAATTGAAAATCTCTCCTAATATTGCTTACTTAGGTTCTCCTTTGGGAATAACATATTGGATTCCTCCAGAATTATATGAGAGAATGGTTAGTATTAGATTATATGACATTTCTGGAAGACTGGCACAAGTCTTATTTGAAGGGAGAACAGAGACAGGATGGAATTCTTTGATATGGGATGGAGGTAGTGTAAGCGGCGCATTTCTTCTACATCTTAAGATCGGGGGATTCAATACTACAAAAAAAGTTATACTGATGAGGTAACCATTCGCTCAAACCCTTCGGGCTTCACAAACAGCGGAGACATTAGACGAAGGGGTAATTAAGAAAGGAAAATAGGTATGGATAAAATTGAAGGGGTTAAGTTGAAGAAGTCTCTCAGCGCCTACTTTAAGGAAATCCATACGATTTATACTGGTGGCGGTTTCAGAGAGGAAAGTTTCTATCCAGCACTTAAGAGGCTCATTGAATGTAGGGGCGAACAGCTGTTCGCCCCTGCTGAAGCAAATGTCCTTGTTCTGCCCAAAAAGACAGAAGTGGGAATACCTGACTTTCGCGTTGGTAAGAACGGCGAAATTGTCGGATATATTGAAGCCAAGACACCAGATACAAACCTTAGAGAAATTGAAAACTCCAAACAACTCAAAGGATATCGGGACTCTCTGCCAAACCTTATCTTAACCAATTTTTTGGAGTTCAGGCTCTTTAGGCAATTTAAGGAGAAAAACCAACTCGTTAGTAAGTTAATTAGTAAAGTAGAAGTAGGTCGTCAACATACTTTACAAAGTTTGAGCCTCCCCCCTATTCCCGAAAAATTGGACTCGTTTTATGAACTTTTAGAAAAATTTTTCGACTTTTCCGCCCCTGAGATTCAGAAGTCTTCTGCTCTTGCCATTGAACTCGCACAGCGGACCCGATTTCTTGAACACATTCTGCAGGAAGAGCTTTCGCGAGAGAATGACGAAGTAACGAGATTTTACAAGGCTTTTCAAGAAGAGCTTATAGAGACTCTGACAAAAGAAAGATTTGCCGACCTTTATGCACAGACTATCACCTATGGACTTTTTGCCGCAAGAATGAAGGTTCAAAATGGATTTAAATGGGAAACTGCTTGGAAATTCATTCCTGAAAGCCTTCCACTGCTTAAAGAGATATTTTATTCTATGACAGGACCTCATTTCCCCGAATCCCTGATTTGGATTGTAGATGATATAGCACAGGTGCTTGAGAAGGCGGACACTGATTCAATTCTTAAAGAATTCAAGACTACTCGATGGGAAGAAGACCCGGTAATCCACTTCTACGAAACCTTCCTTGCAACTTACAATCCAGGGGAGAGAGAACGGTTGGGAGTTTACTATACTCCTTTACCCGTTGTTTCTTATATTGTAAGGTCAATTCATAAGCTCCTGAAGGAAAGGTTTGGAAAACCTGAAGGGCTTGCCACAAGGGATGTAACTCTCCTTGACCCAGCTGCCGGAACCCTAACCTTTGTAGTTCAGGCAATAAAGCAGGTCCAAAAAGAGTTGAAAGAAAAGAAGAAGAAAGGGCTCATTAAACCCTACATAGAAGAACACATCCTACCGCATTTTCACGCCTTTGAGATTCTAGTTGCCCCTTATACAGTAGGACATTTCAAGGTCTCTATGGTTTTGGAGGAGATGGGTTATAAGTTTAAAAAGGATGAAAGATTTAAATTCTATCTTACAAACACATTGGAAATGAAAGAGCCAAAGCAAGCAAGCTTTCTTATTGACCTCACAAAAGAAGGGCAAGAGGCAAAAAAGATAAAGGAAAAAGTGCCAATATTGGTTATCCTTGGTAATCCTCCCTATTCAGTTAGTTCAGAGAATAAATCTATTTTTATTGAAGGTGGCAGAGTCCCTAATAACACAAGTAAAAAGGGCAAAATAGGAAAAGTACTGAAATATAGATATGTTCCTGGCTTGATGGATGATTACAAAGAAGATGTGAGAGATGAGCGAAATATTCAGCCTCTTTCGGATGATTATATAAAATTCATTCGATTTGCCCATTGGAAGATAGACCAGGCAGGCAAGGGAATATTAGGTTTTATCACAAATAACTCCTATCTTTCTGGAATAATCCATCGAGGTATGAGGAGAAAACTTCTGGAGACCTTTAATGAGATATACATCCTTAACCTTCACGGTTCTTCAAGAATAGGAGAAAAAACACCAGAAGGTGGAAAAGACGAAAATGTATTTGATATTCAGCAGGGCGTTGCTATTGCCATATATGTGAAGCACGAAGAACCACAGAAAAATAAAAAGATTTATTATGCCGACCTCTGGGGACTGAGAAAAGTAGATAAGTATCCATATCTCTCAAGTAATGATGTAAAAACTACCAAATGGCAAAAACTCAAACCTACTGTTCCTTACTACTTTTTTGTCCCCAAGGATTTTGCTCTTCAAGAGGAGTATGAGAAATTCTGGAAAGTAACGGAGATTTTTAAGGAGTGGTCGTGTGGAATTGAGACAGGAAAAGATGAAGTATTACTTGGGTTCACACCCATAGAAATCGTGAAAGTTTTTATCGATATCTTTAATCCTAAAGTTACCACTGATGATTTGAAGAATTATTATAATTTAAAGGAAACAAGTGGTTGGAAGATCATTACTCGCAGAAAGAATTTATTGAAAAGGGGAAAATTCTCAAGGGATAAAATTGTCCCATACGGATATCGTCCCTTTGATATCAGATTCACTCATTACTGTGATTTTTTAAGACGACCACATCAAAAAGTAATGTGTAATATAATGGGGAAAGAAAATTACACCTTGGTAACTACAAGATTACTGTCTTCGAATTTTTTTGCTCATTCTTTTGCAACAATA
>JAYENM010000072.1:0-3985 GCA_034722095.1 Caldifarciminota bacterium
GAGTCAATATCTCATCCGTTACCATCCTTACCTCATCCCCATTCTTGTGTGCGAGCATCTTATCCACAAAATTTGTTCCTTTTGTAATACATTTATGAATACCATAAAGTCCAGAGGTTCTTATAATGAAATATTTGTCAGTAATATATCTCGTATAATATTCGCCAGCAAGTTTTGATAAGCCGTAGGTATTGAGAGGTCCCGGTAGATCATCTTCAAGGTAAGGCTTGTTCTTCCTCCCATCAAATACATAATCAGTTGAAATATAAAGAAGCGAGGATTTTATCTCTTTTGCTGTAGTTGCAACATTTCTTGCACCTATTGCGTTTATTTTGAATGCCTTCTCCGGGTCTTTCTCGCACAGGGAAACATTTGAAAGAGCAGCTGTGTTGATAATGAGCTGAGGCGATAAAGGAGAAATAACACTTTTTAGTTTATCCTTCTCAGTAATATCAATATCCTTCTCTGTAAGAGAAATGATGTTTTCATCTTGAAAAACCCTTACAAGGTCGGACCCTAATTGCCCATCCGCTCCTATAATAGCAATACGCATATAGCACCTTTAAAATTTTACCTCTGGAACTGCTTCTTCTCTCTCCTCTGTCTCAAAGTAAGGTGAAATCTCGCGGTTGTAGTAAGATATTATCGTCGCAACAGGTACTATAATGACTATCAGGACTATAATTACTAATACCGCTATATTTTTGCGCATGATGCCTCCTTCATTATACAATCATTGGTTTGTCTTTTTATTCCAACCCAGTTTCCTTTGCAAGATTTCAAAAAAGGACATATCAAATTTTATCAATTTTATGGTGTGCTCTCCTGCTTTTATAGTTATTGGAGTTCCGTTATTCACAGATAATTTGACTTGACCATCGCAACATATTGTAGGTTTTCCCTGTATTGGTATTAGTGTTATCATACTTTTTGAAGGTAGAATGAGAGGTCTCATAGACAGCGTATGAGCACATATAGGGGTAATTAGCATTACATTCAGGAGTGGAAATACTATAGGTCCACCAGCAGATAATGAATAGGCTGTACTACCTGTGGGTGTAGCTATTATAAGGCCGTCACAGGATATTTCCGATAGGTGTTTCCCATCAACCGAAATCTGCAAATCTATCATTCTTCCTACCTCATTGGTGGAAATAACAACGTCGTTAAAGGCAAAAAGATTTCTATCGCCTAAATTTAGGGAGAGTGTAATACGCTCTTCAATCTTGTAATCATTTTTCAAAACAAGTTCAAGTGCAGTGAATACATCCTCTTCTTTTATATCTGTGAGGAAGCCAAAACTACCGAGGTTTACCCCAAGAATGGGAATATCGTATAACTCTACGAGTCTTGCAGCCCTTAAGAATGTTCCATCACCACCCAGAGCAAGTATAATATCTGCTGATAATACCTTCAATTCGTCTAATACAGTTACGCCCCTTTCCTTGAGCCACGAAGTAATCTTGGGCACAAGAATCTTACCGGATGGCTTATTTGGATTTACCACTATTCCAACCCGCATATGCATACTCTCTCTTTGTTGTTGTAATCCATCTCTATTTTAACGTTGTCAAAATAAAGGTTTGCAATTTTCTCTACTTCCTCCCATTTACCATCACCGATTTCAAAAATCAATCTACCATTTGGTTTTAGATAACGCGGGGTATCCGACAGTAATTTCCTGATAAAAGACAATCCATCCTCACCGCCATCTATACTCTCTCGAGGCTCAAAATGTCTTATTTCAGGAGAAAGAAAAGCTATCTCTCTAGTCGGGATGTATGGTGGGTTTGATACTATCACATTAGCCTTCGGTAATTTCTTGTATGGCTCAAAAAGTGAACCCGACAAAAGATATACCCTTTCTCTGACTCCGAGTCTCTCTTTATTTATTTGGGCAAACCTAAGGTCTGCTATGTCGGATGCGTATACTAACAAATCTGGAATGAGTTTTGCGAGTGATAAGCCTATAACTCCGCATCCCGTTCCAATATCATATACTATCGTCGGGTGACTGTTGAGTAGATAGTCTCTCGCTTTTAGGACGAGAATCTCGGTCTCAGGACGTGGTATAAAAATACCTTCTCCTACATAGAATGTATAATCAAGAAAATCACACTCGCCAATTATATACTGAATTGGCTCTCTCTTGATACGTCGCTTTACCATCTCAAGAAGTACTGTCTCACAAGAAGGGCCTAACTCTTCTTTATAAGAAAACCAAAGAAGATTATTGGTTTTGCCGAGAATATTAGCTATCATATACTTTGTTTCAATATCCGCTTCCTCAATATCTTGCTCTTTTAGCATTGATTCAACCCATTTTATTATCTCGCCAATAGTCATAGCTATGAATTACTGAGTAATATCTGTAGTTATAAGTTTGTTTATTATTGTATCCAGCTCTCCATCAAGAATACCCTCCAATTTGTAAAGCGTAAGGTTTATTCTGTGATCCGTCACTCTATTCTCTCTGAAATTGTAAGTTCTTATCTTTAGAGATCTATCTCCTGTCCCTATTTGGTTTCTTCGCTCCTTTCTGATCTTCTCTTCCTCTTCCTTCTTTTTTATTTCATATAACCTTGCAAGTAAAATTTGCATTGCCCTCTGACGGTTCTTATACTGGGAACGCTCATCCTGACATTCAACTGTTATGCCCGTAGGAATATGATAGATCCTTACAGCAGTTGATAGCTTATTGACATTCTGTCCCCCGTGTCCTGAAGCTCGAAAGAAGTCCATTTCTATGTCTTTTGGGTCAATTGCAACGTCTGTCTCCTTTGCCTCTGGGAGCACTGCAACTGTACAGGTTGAGGTATGGATTCTTCCTCCAGATTCTGTCACAGGAACCCTCTGCACCCTGTGTACACCACTCTCAAATTTCAGTCTGGAATATGCATGTCGTCCTTTTATAAGAAAGATAAGTTCCTTTATTCCTCCAACTTCAGTGTGCTTTACT
This sequence comes from Caldifarciminota bacterium, assembly GCA_034722095.1. Lineage (GTDB taxonomy): Bacteria > Hydrothermota > UBA3073 > UBA3073 > UBA3073 > UBA3073. The sequence continues at coordinate 2,960 of JAYENM010000072.1, forward strand.
ACAATTGGTTCTATAAGCCAACCCTGTCTCTCTGCATATCTTGAATACATTCTATACAGGTCCTTTGCAAATAAAGAAGCCTCTTCACCACCTGCACCCGCCCTTATTTCAAGAATTACATTTCTGTCAGAGTCAATATCCTGGGGAGTAAGTCTCCCTACGAGTTCCCTCCCAATGTCGTCTTTTTTCGCTTGTAAAGAGGAGATTTCCTCCTTTGCAAGTTTTGAAATTTCTTCTTCATCCGAAGCTACAAGCTCCTTCGTATCTCTTATATCTTTCAGAATTTTTTCGTAGTCATCTGCAAGCCTCGCGACTTCTTGTAGCTCTTTTTGCTCTCTAACAAAGCTTATAAGTTTCTCTCTATCTTTTAATATAAGCGGGTCCTGGAGAAGATTTTCGACTTCTTTTAGCCGTTCTTTTTTTTCATTTATCTTGTCGGATATGAATCTATCTATATCCATAAGTTCTTTGAAGAAGATGGGTCTACAATCTCCTGAGTGAATATATTATTCTTCTTAAAAATGTTACATATACTGCGATAACAAGAAATATAAGGAATGCAATAAATACTCTTGGACCACACAGGCTTCCGATTATCAAAAACAACATTCTAAAGGACCTGTCAGCAAAACCAATTTTACATTCTATTCCCAATCCTTCTGCCCTTGCTTTCGTATAACTCACCATAAAAGAACCAAACATCAGGATAACCGTAAGGGAGACAAAAAGGAAGCTATCTTTCATATAATACAGCATGATACCAAACAAGGGCACAAACTCAGAAATTCTATCAAGATTAGAATCAAGATAGGCACCCTTATTTGAAACCCTTCCTTCTCTCCTGGCAACATCACCATCCAGGACATCAAACAATCCACCTGCTGTGAGAAGAATAGCAGCAAAAGGGAATCTTCCTTTTGCATAAAAGAATGCCGAGCATATAGAGAGTATAACGCCAAATACAGTTAATAGATTGGGTGAAACATTTCTCTTTGTAAGAAATCTGGCAAAAGGTGACAATATATT
>JAYENM010000073.1:0-3972 GCA_034722095.1 Caldifarciminota bacterium
TTTTTTATTGTAAATTTCTCTTTTTTATTAAGCATTATTTGACTCACTTATAAAAATCAAAATCTCTGATGTTGAGATTTAGAAATTTCTCCTGCATTAATACGAACACTTTTAAGTACACTATAAAAAACCAACGGGGTCAGGCTGGAAACTGAAATCTAACTATCTGGTTTTTTCCGTTTATTTAGTTTCTCTGGTTTGTTTGGTTTATCGAGTTTATTTGCTTACGGCGTTATTTCTGGTTATCCCTTAAGGTTCTCTCGTTGCATTTTACAAATCATTACCTAATCATTACCTAATCATTACCTAATTTTAGGAACATACTTTATAGCTCTACCTTTACCTCGAATTTCTAATAACTTCTTTTGCATTAAATCTTTTAGTTCTAAACTTGCCGTTTTACTTGAAACCTTATTAATATCCACATAGATTTTATTCGTTATATATCTTTCTCTAAATGCATACTTCAAAGCTTTCCTCTGCCTTTCATTTAACTCCACTCCATATTTTTCAATTTCAGAGAGAATAATTGCATTGCTACTTGATTGGAAAATGAGTTTGGTCTCTATATCGTTTATTTCATACTCAGGTTCAGGAATGCCATATTCCTTGCAGCTTTCTTTCATCATATAGATTCCTGTTCCATACTTTTCAATAAAACCTACATCATACATTAACTGGCACAATATTGGATTTATAGGAACATGCCTCGGATTTTCTGGTGTAACCCCTTTAGGAAAGCTGCCAGGATTTACAATCTCAATTCTGTTGTCAAAAATTAATACTCTCGTGTCTGCTGGCTCTTCAAAATTTCTATGGATAATTGCATTAATAATCGCTTCTCTAAGTGCCTTTAAGGGGTATTCCATTTTATCAATCCTTCTGAAATTGAATTCTGTCCTAAAACCAAAGAGTCTTATATTCCTCCTTATAAACTCTTCGGCACTTTCGACCATTTCCCGTAAAGCGCCTGAGCAATCTAACCTATCTAAAAAATCTCTGGTAAGTGTTCTACCAGCAAATCTTGCAAGCCTTAGTTGTGATTGTAAGATAAATTTTTGAGGATATTTGGTAAAAAACAGAACACCTGCATTGGTTATCTTTATTTCTCCATTTACTTCTTTAGCTGCTTTAATGTTCAACAACAAAGTCTTCAAATTCATCTTTTCGGGCTTTTCAACCATTCTTATCTCTGCTCTCCTATCCAGATACCATTTTACCTTTTCTTCATCTATATCTTCTAATTTTGCACCTTCACAAATTTGCTCATCCCAGTAGATTTTTTTATTTTCTAAAGCCATTTTCCTTATCTCTTCGCTGGTCACTCTTACAGTAGATTTTCCAACTCTTTTGTAGACTCTATTAAATGCGAACACTGGTTTGAACTTGCTCTCCTCAACTTTTATTAAGATGACTTCTTTCCTTTCTATCTTCTTGACTGATATCCCCGGGAATATTTTGGGGTCGGTGTTCTCCTTGATTTTGTTAGTTAAATCTTCTACCGTTCTTTTGCCAATTCGAATACCCTGTACCCTCTCCTTATCAGAAATCCCTATAAGAATATGACCACCTCTTGTATTAGCGAAGGCGGAAATGGTTTTGATGAGCTCTTTCCATTCCCCTGTTGATTTCTTGAATTCGAGGGTTTCGGATTCACTCTGTGAAATATACTTTCGTATTTCACGGGGTGAACCCTGTGAAATCAGCTTCTCTAAATCCATTGTTTTTATTCTATCGCAGACTGAAGTCTGCGGCTACCGGAATCTTTCTCCCACGAAGGATTTATCCCGTGGAATGCGGGGCTATTCCATCGGGACACTATGACGATAAAAAGCATAAGCTCCGCCCGTTTAAGTTACAGAGACAGTAACTTATTGCGAATTGCGGTATTTTTTCTCTCGCAAAGGCGCAAAGATTCATTAGTTATTAGAACCAACGGGGTCAGGCTGGAAACTGAAATCTAACTATCTGGTTTTTTCCGTTTATTTAGTTTCTCTGGTCCCGATAGAGTAGCTGACCCTGTTAAATAACTCCCTGATAGGATATCACACATCCCACATAGTAAACTACACTTCACAGGGCAAGATGCACCTACGGGATAAATTTATTTGGTCCCAATAGAGTAGCTTCCCTGTTGAATAGCTTCCTGCAGAAATAGCTCACCCATGGAGTAGCCCGTATGAAATAGTTCCCAGATGGGATACTTCTCACATTCCGCAGCGTAAACCCTGTGAAATAGAAAAAAGTTTTTTCTATTTCACAGGGTAAATTGCATTTCATAGGGTAAGCTTACACACTCCACCACAATGTAATAGAACAGCCTGATTACATATGGTTAACGGGGCAAGAAACATTTCACCCTGTACATTAACACTACAGGGCAAGCCACAATGTAACAGAAAAGACACATTACACCCCGTTAGATAGTTTACACATCTCACGGGGCAAGTATGGCAGGCAGGACAAGTTGCTTCCACATGGCATGCCGCATTTCACCCCGTTGAATAACTGCAATTCCACGAGGCAAGCCCCGTTGAATGGCTTCGCTTCCACAGGGTAAACCCTGAACGCTATCGCTACAGGGCAAGCGGGATAAATTGGGAGCGTTGAGATCGTGGTGATGCTACTCAATATGCCTCACCTCGTGAGCGAATGGTCACAATTTGAACCCGTGATGCTTCCTTATCAACTCGATATATAACCCTGAACTTCCCCACTCGATACCTCCATAGACCTCTCAAAGGTTCGTGGAGCGGTTTGATGTCGTGATGCTGCACATCGAATGGGTTGTTGGCAAGCGCGTCCATCGCATCATCCAAACGGTTCCGAGCCGGTTTATCTACTTTTCGATAGTACTTAGATGCCTCTTTAGAAAGAACGATTCTATACATTTTTTCTCAATTCTTCCAAGGAGATTGTATCGCCTCGCTCTAACTCTTTCAGCCCACGCTTAATGGAGACCATTATCTCCTTATCTTCGAGAAGCTCACGGGTGGCTTCCCATTCGGCTAACCTTTCTGCTACCTTAAGCAAAACCTCCACATCTTCGCTGGGTAGGAGGTCGATAAGCTCCTTGGTTCTATCTTTAACGGTATTCATTTTCCCTCCTTCTTTTTAGTCTATCTGGTTTATTTGGTTTATTATATTCAGTCATTGTGTCTTAGTGTTTTTGAGTCATTGGTTATTGGATATTTCTTTTCGCTATAAGCATTTTGAATCTTTTTACACTCTTTCCCGCCAGTAATTCAGTGTGTCTTTCAAAGTTTTTTCAAATGATATGTTTGGCGTCCAACCAGTTTGTTTTCTAAATTTAGTACTATCCCCAACCAAAATCGGCACATCTGAGGCACGCATTCTTGCTGGGTCTTGCTTTATATCTATTTTTACCTTAGCATAAGATAATAATATATCCAACACTTCTTTTATAGAGTAAGACTTTCCAGAGCAGATATTATAAACTTCCCCAGGGATACAATACTCGGTGGTAAGCCAATATGCCTTCACGATGTCTCTTACATCGCTGAAGTCTCTTTTGACATTCAAGTTACCCACGTGTATTACTGGTTCTTTTAATCCTTTTTCTATTTCTGCTATCTGCTTGGCAAAATTTGGGCAGACAAATAACTCTCCCTGCCTCGGACCTGAATGATTAAAAGCCCTTGTTCTAATTATATTTAGCTTATCAAAATATGGGGTCAGGCTCAACTATTTGCATTCTTTTACCAAAAAGCGTCAAATTTCTTATTATTTCATCGTTTACAGATTTCGGTGAACTCATTTGAACCGATTTTAAATGCGGAAGTCGGAGTTAACCCTTTATTCAATCTTGTCCTTAAATTGGTCTGACAGATTTTTCATCAAAGTACAATATCCCTTTATTTTGCTATAAATAATTTGGGCTATCTCCTCTTTATATGTATGAGCGGTATCGTTTCTCCTATCAGTCATTTCCAAGCATCTAACAGTATCTTC
>JAYENM010000074.1:0-3956 GCA_034722095.1 Caldifarciminota bacterium
CCAGAGTCCTCTCATGAGGAGGGGTATGAAGCTTATCAAGATAGAAGATAATCCGTTCACAGGATGTACATATGAGGGTTAATTCCTCAAGGTCCTCTTCCATCTCAAATGTAACAGATACTCCGCAGAATGGACAGTTACCTACAAAACTTTCTGTCTTTTTTGTCACAAGCTTCTTGAATACCTCCTGTTTTCGGTTTGCGTTCTTTTTTCTACTATCTTCCTTTTTAAATATACTCATATGTCCTCCATAAGATATAAGATAAGAACCCTCTGAACCCAAAGAGAAATCCCTAAGACGAGCTTATGATCGCTCTATCTTCCATTGTCCCCATAAGGCACAGGCACAGGCGTCCACTATGTGCTCTGAAACTCCGTGCGGGATATTTAGTAATCTTTCAACCATATACCTGACCTGTTGTTTTGATGCCCTTCCATTACCAGTTACAGTTTTCTTTACTTCTGCTGGAGTTACTTCGTATATACGGGTATTATGGGTTGCAAGAAGGATGACGCCCCTTGCATGGGCGAGAGAGACAAGGGTCCTAAGATTCTTTCCAAAAAACAGACTTTCAATAACAGTTAAATCCGGTTTCTCTCTATCCACTACTTCTTTGATACCAAGGTAAATAGTGTTTATTCTGGATGCCAGACTGTTATCTTTATCTGTCTTGATAATCCCATTTGAGGCTACACAACCGTCTCGCAGAATCGCATAGCCCGTTGCAGACAATCCACAGTCTATTCCCAGAATGTACATTTCGAAAAATGCTGTGCAAAGGAAAGAGGATAAATTTTAAACATGCAAGACCTTCCAGCAATCTAAAAAACTTTTGACAATAAAGATGTGTTATGCTACTTCGTTCAAGAGTTCGTCAGGTATATCAAAATCTGCATAGACATGTTGAACATCATTATGTTCTTCAAGAGCATCCATAAGCTTCAGGATAGTTTTTGCGTCCTTTTCACCTATCTTTACTGTCGACTGTGGGGATTTTGTCAATTCAGCAGAATTGTATTCCACTCCTTTATCTTTCAGCATAGATATCACACGCTCAAATTCTTTCGGAGAGGTGATTATCTGGTAGGCATCATCTTCTGTAATAACATCCTCAGCACTTGCATCAAGTGCAATCATAAGAAGTTTCTCCTCATCAATCTTCTCCTTATCAATATAGATAATGCCTTTGTCCTTGAACATCCAGGAAACACATCCATTTTCTCCAAGGTTACCACCATGGTGGGAAAGAATGTGGCGGATTTCACTTGTAGTTCGATTTTTGTTATCCGTAAGCGCTTCTATAAGGATAGCAACACCGCAAGGGCCATATCCTTCGTAATTGATCTCTTCGTAATTGACACCTTCCAGTTCTCCTGTGCCTCTCATTATAGCCTTCTTTATGTTATCCTGAGGCATATTTTGTGCCTTCGCCATATCTATAGCAGCCCTTAGCCGTGCGTTTGTATCAGGATTGCCTCCACCCTGTCTTGTTGCAACTGTTATCTCTCGGATGAGACGGGTAAATGCTCTACCCCTCTGGGCATCTACTTTCTCTTTTTTCCTCCTTATCTGTGCCCATTTTGAATGTCCCGACATAGATACCTCCCAAAAACTATAGTTTACTTTTTTTCTCTATACTTCAGGATAAGAATTATACCTACAGTGATTAAACATAGAGGTAGGAGTTTAACCCAGAATGTCCCAAGTGTAAGCAGGAGAAGTATAATCCCAACTATGATTAGTGTTATCCCTCCCCAGAATCCGCCTTTATCCTCCTCCTGTGCTTTGTTTTCCTCGTCTGCCGTAGTTTCTACCTTCTCCTGTGAAAGGGGAATTACTACCCATGCGATTATGTAAGCAAGTATACCCGCTCCGCCCACGAATGTGAAAAAGAGCCATAGGATTCTTATTAAAACGGGGTCTATATTGAAATACTCTCCTATACCGCCACAAACTCCTCCTATGATTTTGTCCTTTTTTGAACGATACAATCTTCTCATATTCCCCTCTCCTTCACTCACTTACCACCAGGCAAGCATGCTAAACTCTAAAATCTTATACTAAATCCACTGAACTCTCCTTTATATTCCTGCCATTCTATCTTTATATCTCTTACATCTGCAGATGAAGGACCAATCTTAAGCATCTTGATAAATTCCTCAATCAATCCCCTCTCACCCTCGACAACTACCTCTACCCCTCTGTCATAAAGATTCTTCACATAGCCCGTAAGACCAAGAGAGTTCGCTTCCTTCTCTGCAAACCATCTATAACATACTCCTTGGACAAAACCGGATATAAGTATATGGGCACGAATCATATAATGAAGACACCTGCCTGCTGCAGAGTAGGGCACGGTTTTAACCGTGCGGATAACTAATTATAACCACAAAGTTCACAAAGAATAAGAGGTTAAATACCAAATACAAAAGACAAAACGGGACTGTTGCAAGATTATCAATTAAAATTTTAATTTGCTAATTGCTAATTTTACATTTTAACTTTTTTAGTCTGCTTGCCCTGTTGGAGCGAAGCGACTTTGCGGGGTAGTCTTCTGTCTAGCTTTATAATCCTTTATCGCTTTCTTTACTCCATCCTCTGCAAGAACAGAGCAATGGATTTTCTCCTCTGGAAGTCCGCCGAGTGTATCTATTATCCTTTTATTTGTTATTTCAAGAGCCTCATTGATCGTTTTTCCCTTTATTAATTCAGTAAGTACAGAAGATGAGGCAATAGCAGCAGCACAGCCAAAGGTCCGGAATTTTACATCCACTATCCTCTCATCTTTCACCTTTATGTACAGCTCCATAATGTCACCGCACACGGGCGATGTCACCCTCCCAACTCCATCAGCATCTTCAATCACTCCTACATTCCTCGGATTTCTAAAATGTTCCAATAACGTTTCTGTGTATTTCATAATTATTCTGTGTCACGAGGTAACTCCTGACACCACGGCCTCGGTAACTCCCTGCCTGACGGCAGGCAGGCTGACACCACGGGTTAAATACTCTTTTATTATATCATAAAAACTAACCAATGTCAAGAAAAAAGTAAACCACAGATGCACACAGATTAAGCACAAATAATTATATTTCAAATTCCAAAAAACAAAATCGGACGCAGATAAGCGCGGAATAAAAATAGAGCTATAGAAATAAAAAATTTAAAAAGACTAATCAGTGTAAATCAGCGTTAATCTGCGTCCAAAAATACAGGGATTGTCACCGTAGTGCGATGAGGATGGATAGAACGCCTATGGCGAAGCAATAGTATGAAAAAGGTTTCAGGGTAGCCTTCTTCAAAAATGCAAGGAGGAATCTTATGGCTAAAAGGCTGGATAAAAAGGAGATGAGTGTGCCTGCAAGCAGAGGAAGAGTGACGGAATTCGCTTTCACACTGGACATCTCTAAGACCGTTGCGCCCAGAATTGCAGGGATGGCAAGCAAAAATGAAAAATTTGCCGACTTAGTTCTGCTAAACCCCAAAAATGTTCCTGTGCTTATAGTGGTGCCTGACCTCGAAACACCCGGTAATATTGCTATTGCTTGTCCAATACCTATCAAAATTGCATCCCAAAATCGCATATTGCTTTTTTTCTTCTTCATAAAACCTGATATAAAGAGGATTATTCCTGTAAATATGAGGCATATTCCGATAATCAACGGAGAATCGAATATGCCCTCAATATGAGGGAACAGGAGAAGTCCGAAAATTACAGCGGGTATGCTTCCCAATATCAGAAACCATAAAAGCTTTAGATACTTTATGTCTTTCTTGAATGGGGAAAGGATTATATGGGCAATATCCTCTCTGAAGTAAACGACAAGTGCAAGCAGTGTGCCTGCATGCATCATAGTGGCCATAAGTGCCCCTTCCTTAAAGCCCAGAAATCCTCCAAGCAGAGCAAGATGCCCTGAACTTGAGACAGGGAGAAACTCTGTTGCTCCCTGTA
>JAYENM010000075.1:0-3935 GCA_034722095.1 Caldifarciminota bacterium
TGCCAGACCTTGTGGTTGGAGATTTGAGGAAACAATCTTTCAAGGAGATATGGGAAGAATCGCCTGTTATGATTAGTCTGCGAGACCGTAGTGATCTTCAAGGTCGCTGTGCTACTTGTGAATATAAGGCATTGTGTGGTGGATGCAGAGCAAGAGCTTATGCTTATTTTGGTGACCTCAAGGGAGCTGACCCGGGGTGTATATTCAACAGAGAATATTATTACGAATTTATGAGGGCTAACCATAGGAAACACAAAACCCTGGAGAGAGAAGTAGTCAAGCAGCAAGTAGTATAATTTTTGCAACTACTTGCCTTTCGTCATAAGATTTGGCCGCAAAGCGATGAATAAAAAGGAAGCGCACTATGGCTAATATAAAGGATTTGGGTACAAAATCAGGATTAGGGAATATTACCCCTGCTATTTCTGTTGAAGGGTTTGAAAAAGAGACTGAGGCACGTAAATGTAGATATAGTAACAAATGATAAGTTTTACAATTTCTATTTTGAAGAAGAACCAAAGGCTATTTATAGGTGGATATTCCATTATATGCCTATAGGCAGAATTTATACTATTGAACTTATGCCAACACCTGAACAGAGACTTTTTATGTGGGAGAAGAACAGAAAAATAGTGCGAGAACAAAAGATTTTCATTGCAGACTTCTGGAATGACGGGACTGTATCAGATGGGTGCATATCGGCGGGCAGAACGGGAGGGTACTTTTACATAAACTGGAATGGAGAGTGTGCTCCTTGTGTGTTTGCTCCTTGTGCTGTCCACAATATCAATGAGGTTTATCAGAACGGCGGCACTCTGAATACTGTGCTAAATTCTGAGTTCTTTAAAGCGATACGAAAGTGGCAAGATGAATACGCTTATAAACAACCCAAAGACAAAAAAGGAAATCTCATAAGAACCTGTGCTATCAGAGACCACTATAGGATGTATTACGAGCTTCTGAAGTGCCACAATCCTTGTCCAATAGACAAGGACGCTCGGGAAGCCTTGAAAGATGAGGAATATCGCGAGAAACTTACAGCATACGGAGAAAAGATAGAAGAATTGACAAAGGACATCTGGAAGAAGGAGTATTTGCAAATGAAGTAAGATGAATTGAGAGCCTAAATGTTTAATGGAATTACATATGATAGCTAAAAAATTGGAGAGAAAGATTCTTGCCTATCCTACACAATAGTATGTGTTTCAGATGGATTGGAGGGAACAAGCAAATAATCATGAAAATCGTTATTGCAACTGATGCTTATTACCCACAGATAATTGGTAGCTCTTATGCGGTGTATCATCTTGCACATGGGCTAAAAGAAACTGGGCATAATGTAACAGTACTTGCACCCACGGTTTATGGGAGGAACCATAACGAAAAGATTGGCAACCTTGAAGTGGATAGATTCATTGCCCTACCTATTCCATGGCAGCAAGACATAAGGACAGCGCTTACTCCAATCTCAGTTCTTGAGCGTTTACGCAGGATAAAGCCAGATGTTCTCCACATACATCATCCATTTTTGATTGGTAGGTCTGCACTTATGGGAGCAAGATTATTGCATATACCCACGGTAATTACTAACCATTTGCTCCCAGAAAGTTTCCTTATGTTTCTTCCTAAACAGGGAACATTCAACAGATATGAAGGTAATCTGAAATTTACCTGGAAGTTTATTGTCGGGTTCTGCAATAAAGCTTGTTTTGTCACATCACCTACCCAAAAAGCTGTATCTTTACTCAAGGAGCACGGTCTAAAGGTAAAAGCGAAAGCAGTATCAAATGGGATAGAGTTAAATAGATTTAACCCGCACAGGGATGGCGAATATTTGCATCAGAAATTTAGCATACCACAGGAGCCCGTTGTATTATATACAGGGAGATTAAGTGAGGAGAAAAGGGTAGATATATTGATAAAAGCGATACCTTATGTATTGAGAAATATAAAAGCACACTTTGTAATAACAGGAGATGGCCCATTAAGAGAAGCATTAAGATTACTAGCAAAGAAGTGTAAAGTTGAAAAATATATCACCTTCACTGGATTCTTAAACCATGACGATTACCCCAATATTTACGCTATCGCAGACCTGTTCGTGATGCCCTCCCTTTGCGAACTTCAAAGCATATCAACACTTGAAGCACTTGCATCAGGATTACCAGTAGTTGCTGCAAGGAAGTATGCACTCCCGGAACTCGTTCACTCAGGGGAAAACGGATTTCTATTTAAACCCGGAAGCAGCGAAGATTTGGCTGACAAAATAGTTAAGGTATTATCTAACAGTGGCATGAAGGAGAGAATGGAAAGGAAGAGTCTTGAGGTCGTAGAATTTCACTCCCTACAGAGAACAGTAGAAGAGTACGAAAAGGTTTATAGTAATGTCAAATATGGCTATGAATTGCAAGAAAGATAATTCCATCCTTCTCCAGAGAGGAAATACTGGTGTCCTTCTGATACACGGGATCACCAAGACTCCCAGGGAGTTACAGGGGCTGGCAGAGAAACTGGCAGAAAGGGGATTTACTGTCTATTGTCCACTTTTGCCCAAACACGGCACCTGTCCGGGTAAGTATGAGACCTGCTGGAGGGATATGATTGGGGTGACCCCTGCCGAGCTGGAGGAGAGTGTGGAGAAGTCATTCCTGAAATTACGAGAAAAGGTAGACAAAGTCTATGTTGGTGGGATTTCACTCGGAGCAAACCTTGCCTTTCATCTGGCTACCAAATACAGAGTAGATGGCATCATCTCAATGGGAGCGGCTATTTTCCTGAATAAAGGACTAAAATTCCTCACTGCACTTGGACCAGGGGCAGTAAAGTTTCTGCGTGAAAAAAACAAAAAGAACGAGAATGAAGGAGTTATCTACCATAACTTTCCTGTATCAAATCTCTTCCTGATGGCGTTATTCCCAAAAGAGCTGGAGAAGATCTTATCAGACATAACTGTGCCTGTCTTGTTAATTCATTCAACTCTTGACAACATAGTAGACCCAAGGAGCGCAGCCTATATATACAAGAGAATCAAATCAAGGGAAAAGAAACTCGTCTGGGTAGAGAACGAGGGACATGGAATAGCAGATAGTGACAAGTGCCTTGAAGAGATATGCAGGTTTATTGAAGAGAGCAGCGAATAAAAGGCGATTACTGCCGTTCTGCCCGAGATAAAGAAAAAAATAGGAGAATAGGTATGCAAAAATTTGCTGATCTGGTCATCAAATACAGGATGATTATTATTGTTTCGGTGGTCGCTTTAACCGGATTTTTTGGCTACCATCTGAAGAATCTGGAAATAGACACGGATATTCTAAGATACCTCCCTAAGAACGACTCAGTGGTAATACTCTTTAATGAAGTTGGTGATAAGTTTGGCGGTACTGCCCTGGCTATGGTAGCCTTGGAAACTGATCCAAAGGATGCTGTGCACAATGTGTTCAATTATGAAACCCTGAATAGGGTTGAGGAAATTACCGAGAGATTCAAACAGATGGATGAAGTTTCTCATGTAATGAGTCTAACTGATATTATAGATATCAAAAAGACTGAGTGGGGCTTGGAAGTTGGTAAACTAATTGATAAACATAATATTCCTGATAGTCCAGGTGAACTGGAAAAACTGAAAGAATATACTCTCTCTAAAGATATGTATCAAGGCAATGTAATTTCCGAAGACGGTAAAATAACAGTGATTATTGCGCGATTAGAAAAAGATGCCGACAAGGTAAAAACTGCGCATAAGCTAAAAGAAATTGTTAAAGCCACTAAAGGTAATGAACGAATATATTATGGTGGGATACCGTTTCAGATGGCTTCTGTTCTTGGTTTCATTTTGGGAGATTTATACAGACTTATTCCATTAGTTACTATACTTGTGATGGTTACCCTTTTCTTCAGTTTCAGAACTCTGCAAGGGGTTTTTCTTCCTCTCTTCT
>JAYENM010000076.1:0-3926 GCA_034722095.1 Caldifarciminota bacterium
ATTAAGAGATGCGATATCATGAAAAAATATTTTCCTGAACAAAATGTAGAGTTTAAAACCGCTAATGTATTTAATATTGATATAAATGATGATATTAATGTATGCTTATGCTTCGGTGGACTTTATCATATTAGTAATCCACAAGACTTACTTTGTAAATTATATAATTCAAAAATTCTATACCTAGTTGTGCAAAGTGTTACAAGTATTAAGTTTGAGGATGAGAACTACTTTGTTACTCCTGCCCCATGTTGCAACAGGGGTTGTCGCTTTTCTCATAAAAAACTATTATCCATGATAAAAGAAGCGGGATGGGAAATAGTCAGAGAAGGCAGGAATGAGATTATTTATAATAAACCTGTAAGCAGAGGGAGCTCTTATGTTCTTTGCAGAAGGTAATGGATACAATGATGTTTATTGGGATATGCCCCCATTTGTGATACTATTTTAAGGGCTAATTTCTTGTCTCTAGCCTGAGTTTCCGCTTTATAAACTTAAAACTGATGTAAGTCATTGTTATTAAATGAAATAATGCGTACAGAAGTGTATTACCTACTTTTCATAATTTCCGGTTCATCATACTAATGAGTACCTAAGGGTGTGGATGTTGTAGATTTTGAGTTTGAAGTAATTAAGGTCCCGATATCCATAAGCCTTTCTCTTAATGACCTTGATGCGGTTGTTAATGCCTTCCACTCGGGCTGTTGTGATATGGAACAAGAAGTAGTTAAGAATTCCCTCGGCATGGCGGCGGAGTTTCCGGGCGAATCTAGCCAGGAGTTGGATACCGGAGCTAAGGGCCTTCCGGATCCAATCGGCGAGATATTTTTCTGCCTGGTGTCGTGTGGGGAGTCTCCAGAGGAAACGAAGTTCTTCCTTGAGGACATAAGCAATATAGAGCGGTTGGTTGAGTAGGAGAAGTCTGTGTAGTTTTTCCCGGGCAGAATCGGCAAGGTTTTCTTGGCCTTTAAGAAGAAGATATCGAGAACCTTTAATCAGATGATACATGGGCTGTCCCTCGAATTTATTGGCTTCATCGACTCTGATCTCATCGATAACCCGAGAGTAATCAGCCAGGATATGAAACACATCATAGACAAGAGGGACTCTCCGGTAAGAGAGTCTGATCGCCCGGGCATAGGGCTTCCACATGTCCAGAGCCACTGCCTCCAGTTTAGTCCCTATGCTTTTCAGCCGCCTGAAAAAAGGAGCCAGACTCTCCACTCTGCGACCCTCTCCCACATAAACCACCCGTCCTGTCTTTAGATCAACCACAGTAGTCAGATAACGATGACCACGCCTCACACTAACCTCGTCTATCCCCAAATAACGAAGTCTCCGCAGATCTTTCTCCTTTGGAAGGTTACGCCTCAGGCGTTTACGGTCAATCTCTTTGATTGTCCTCCAGTTCATACCTAAGTGAGCGGCTACATCCCGAATAGTCATCCGACTACAAAGATCCATCACATAGCTCTCAAGGGAGTGGGTATAATGTTTCTTTTTGTCAGCAATCACCAAGTTTTCGTAGCGAGTCCGACCGCATTCCTTACAGAAAAACCTTCGCATCTTGACCTCAACAAACACCGGTTTGCGGCCTATAGGTAAGACCCGAAGTTTCCGCCAGCAGTAACCCTTTTGAATGACTTTCCAGCTCCGGCAAGCACTGCAGCGCTTCTTGGCACGAACCACTTGAAGATAGATCGCTCCCTCCTCGGTCCATGCCTTTAGATGATGATACCCATAAACTCCTAATCCATGATACAATAATGCCAGGGACATCGCTTGTTCCTCCTTTTTTAGAGTTTTTTAACCACAGAGGAACTTAATACGATGTCCTCTTTTTTTCAACTCAGGTATCCATTAGTACGATGAACCTAATTTCCTGGACTTCAAGAAACTGGGCCAGTTTTTTTGTTTCTCAGACATACGACTTAACGTGATATGGCTTTTAAGAGGAGTGCCAGGAGGATAAAAAAGAGCCACCTCCCGAATAGAGGAAAGCTCTTTTAAGAGGGCAGGAAGGGATATATTGACCCCGGCTTGCCGGATGGTTTTGTGTGCTAAACTGCAAAGCAGCAATGCCAGCAAACAATAAAACCCGTGTACGCGAAGTTTCTGATCAGTCCAATGATAGGCCGCCTGCCACCGCAGAAAATGCAGGTTCTTCATATTCTTGAATGTCTCTTCGATATGGGCCAGATTGCGATAGGACTCTATTACCTGGAAAGGAGTCCAATCAAGCTGGTCTGTTGGCCAGAATGGTTTTTCCCAATCGTTCATTGCTCAGTTTGCGCAGGGCTGAATGATCTACCGAATAGCTGATGTCAGGAAAATCGTTTTTCTCATAGATATTGACCTTGAGGATATCCTGCATAAACTGAACTGAAAGGCTCTTTTTAACTTGTTGCCGTACACTTTTTAAACTCGGTTTTTTGCCTCGTGTATGCTCTCTCTGCCGTTTAGATAATCGGTGTTTTAGGTCAGCAAGTTTTCTCTGACATCTTACCAGATTTTGAGTAACACCAAAGAGTTGTTGTGTGAAGAAACTCTCTGTATAAACCACTACAGCCTGGCATTGCTTTCCCCAAATTTCAAGCCTTGTGCTGAAAGCCCCTGTCCCTGCCATCTCGGGTATATCGGAGAATCTATCATTCGCTACAGCGAATAACTCCGGCACACGGTTGGCAGAAAGCGCTGCTGTGAAATGAACATTCTCCACTATAAGTCGCTCCATGGCCTCTTCGGAAACATTCCCTTTGTCAAAAACCAGGGTAGCCTCCTGGCATTCTCCGGTAAGTCTCCTGAAGCGCGCTATAAGCTCTTGAGATATCGCAGGAAATAGTTTTACATCCGGAATGTTGCCTTCGTATATATGATGAAGCACTGGAATCTGAAAGTCCCTGGTCACCAATAATGCCAGGCCGACCTGGCGCAGATCATGACGTTTTGCTTTGGAATTTCCCCGGGCAGGAAGCCTTGCCCTGTCATTAGAAGTGGCTAAGAAAGTAAAAAAATTCGTTGTATCATAAAGTAATACTCTGGAATCTAAGCCAAATTCTTTTTTTACCCGCAGCACAAGTTCTTCTTCTATTCTCTTGATGTCTTCTTCTCTCATGCGGTCCATATGATCCCAGAAACGCTGTGAGGAAAACACAGTTTTTGGATAACGCCACAGTCTTTTAAGTATGGTTTGTTCGTACCAATCTCCAAAACACACAGCGGTTTGGTAATACGCAGAAGTGTAGCCACAGCACCGACTTCAAAAAGCACAGCTTCTTTGGGAGCCGCAGGTCTGCTTTTCTCATACTGTTTAATAATGGAATCCAGGGTCCCGAGGTATTTTTGCCAGACAATCCGAGGCTTTCCATTGACCCGAGCAGACTCGAAAGCGTAGTAATAGGAATGACCTTTTTTGATTTTCTTTATTAGAGAAGCCATGATACATATAGGGTAATACAATGCGTCTCCAAGCTAACTTATGAAAAATCATTAAGTTATGAGCACAGACGATCGAAATGATTTGTAAAGCGGAAACTCAGGCTAAATGATTATCAGGCCAGTATTCCATTGGAAACCAGAACGAGTCAAGGAGCATGTATTTGTCAATTGCCCGGCTCTTTATATTATGGTTTGACTTCAGAAAAAACTGCAAGAATTTGACATGAAGTCATCATGGGATGAGGTGAAAAGAAACTTAGAATCCATAAAGGCCATAAAGTTGGAATTATATGAACAAATCTACTTACTAAGGACAGAGCTAAGAGGTGTGACTATTGATATATTTAGAGCAATTGAAGTTTGGACTTCTCCCACTTTTGTGGACATGCCGAAAAGTTTGACATAATATCAAGCTTGGAGGTTTATTATGGAGGAACTAAGAGGTCGTAGGAGATACGATCGGGAATTTAAGGAAGGCGCAGTCAGAC
>JAYENM010000077.1:0-3915 GCA_034722095.1 Caldifarciminota bacterium
CATATTGGTGGATGATAAAGTTATAGTGGAAATTAAAGCAACAAAAAAGTTGGTGGAAGAGAACGAGGCACAATTATTAAACTATTTGAGGGCGACAGACATCGAGGTAGGTCTTTTATTTAATTTTGGGCCTCAGCCGGAGATTAAAAGAAAGGCGTTTGATAATCGCAGAAAAAAGAAATTGAAGAATCTTGATAATCTGCGTTTATCTGCGTCCTAAAGAATAATTTTATGTCTTACCCCATTTCCATAAAAGATGTTCTTCCAAATGTGTTGTCTTCATTAGGTATAAAGAAGGGCATAGAGAGACAAAGAGCAATAGTTGTATGGGATAAAGTCGTTGGTAGGGATATAAGGAGACATACAAGACCAAGGTATGTCAGGGGTAAAAAGATCTGGGTAGATGTTGATGACCCTATATGGATACAGCAACTTTCCTTCCTCAAATCAAAAATCCTGAAGAAGTTGAATACAGAACTGGGAGAAGAACATATTGTAGATATAATATTTAAGTTGAAATCAGGTGGATAATCACAAAGACACGAAAACACAAAGATTTCAGATTGTAGATTTTAGTTTTTATAATATTTGTGTCATTCGATTGACCTGCCCCGTTAGATAGTAAACATCTAACGGGGTGAATGAAATTCGTGTAATTTTTCTTGATTGCATAGGAAAGTATAAAAACACAGAGTTGCCTCACGGCGACCTTCGGTTCACAGAGAAAGACACTTTTATTTTATTCTCTGTGCACTCTGTGGTGATTTTTCCTTGACAGAGATGAGTTTTTATGTTATAATCCCACTCTATGAAAAGGTTTACATTTCCTGGCGGTACACATCCCGAAGAACACAAGTCCATAACAGCAGGAAAGCCCATCACAGAGGCAAAAGCATCTGATAAGGTTATCGTCCCACTCACCCAACACACTGGTTCTCCAGCAAAACCTATTGTTGAAAAAGGTGACAGGGTAAAGATTGGCACAAAGATAGGTGAACTGACAGGGTTTATCTCTGCAAATGTCCACTCGCCTGTATCAGGAGAGATAGAAAAAATAGACCTGTATCTACACCCTGGTGGTGGCGAAGTGCTCTCTGTATTTATAGCCAACGATGGCACAGACAAATGGGAAAATTCAAGCGATAGGGATATTAATTCGTTTTCAGCAAAAGATATTATAGATATTGTAAAAGAGGCGGGGATAGTCGGTCTGGGAGGGGCAGCATTTCCAACCTATGTAAAACTCTCTCCACCCAAAGGAAAGTCATACCAGACACTTATCATGAATGGTGCAGAATGCGAGCCTTATCTCACCTGCGACGATCGTCTGATGATAGAAAAGCCCGAAGAGATTCTTCTCGGAGGAATGCTGATGGCGCGGGCAATAGGAGTTGAAAGATGCGTGATTGCCATTGAGGAGAATAAACCTGATGCCATAAGAGAAATGGAGAAATTGGTGAGGAATTATGGTTTTGAACTTGCTGTGTTGAAGACAAAATACCCAGAGGGTGCCGAAAAACAACTGATATGGGCAATAACAGGTAGAGAGATTCCGAGTGGGGGCTTGCCTATAGATGTGGGGGTGTGTGTCCAGAATGTTGGGACCGCACTTGCAGTTTATGAGGCGGTGAGATTTGATAAACCACTTATTGAGCGTGTGGTTACAGTCACAGGGGCAGTAAAAAATCCGTCAAATTTTAAGGTTAGGATAGGCACGAGTTTTAAACAGTTGATAGATGATGCAGGAGGGTATCTTGGCGAAGCAGGCAAACTGATTGCAGGTGGGCCTATGATGGGTATAGCACAATACTCCGATGAGGTACCTATTGTTAAAGGAACTACCGGTATACTTATACAAAAAAAAGAGGAGTCTATTCCTCCTCTTCAGACACCCTGCATAAGATGTGGCAGGTGTGTTGATGTATGTCCTATGAGACTTTTGCCAACAAGGATCCTGGCATTTATAGAGAATGACGATTTCTCTACTGCAAAGGAACTGGGGGTACTTGATTGTATGGAATGCGGATGCTGTGAGTATGTATGTCCTGCAAGGAGACCTCTTATTCATAATTTTAAACTCGCAAAGGTGAGAGTAAGGTAGGTTACATCGCTATCAGGCTATCACGCTATCACGCTATTATGGAGAAGGATTATAAGAATTTGGAAATATGGCAGATTGCGGATAAAATATTCGATATGATATGTAAAGAGGTTAAAAAATGGCCAAATACACCTGTTGCACGTTCCATTTCTTATCAAGTTTTGGACTCGGGAGGTTCGATTAGCAGCAATATTGCAGAAGGTTATGGAAGAGGAACCCCGAGAGAATTTGAACAATTCTTGAGATACAGTCGGGGTTCGAGTGCAGAGTCAGATAACTGGTTATTTAAAGCCACAAAACAAAGTCTTATCTCCATGGAAAGATACAAGGAATATCAAAATCTCTTTGAAAGACTGAACAAGATGACAGGCAGCTTTATAAGAAAGCTACGGATGCAATCTAAAAGGAAGTTCAATAGCGTGATAGCCTGATTGCTCGGTGGCCTGATAGCCTAATCCCTATGTTTAGAGTTTCGTCATGTCCCCATATAAGAGATGAGGTAACCACAAAGAGAATAATGTATACTGTGATTGCCTCACTCATGCCAGTATTTGCTGGTTCTATCTTCTTTTTCGGTGTAAGGGTGCTCATTCTTACGGTGATCTCGGTTGCATCCAGTGTTGTGTGTGAGGCGTTGTGTCAAGTTATAAGGAAGAAACCGATTGATATAAATGATGGCAGTGCAGTCGTAACAGGAATACTTCTTGCATTCAATCTTCCTCCGACTGTTCCTTATTTTATGCCAGTAGTTGGAGCATTCTTTGCAATAATAGTCGGAAAGGAGGTATTTGGTGGACTTGGATATAATATATTCAATCCTGCACTCGTAGGCAGGGCATTCCTTATGGCGTCGTGGCCATCGTTTATGACAGGTAGATGGGCTGCGCCGAGAATTGGTACCATGAGCGGGATAATTCCCGGGCTCTCATGTCTTGATGTGGTGTCATCCGCGACTCCGCTTACAGCTGCGAAGGTCTATTCCAGCACTCCGGGGCTCTTATCTCTTTTGAATGCCAAATCGACCCTTTTCTCTCTCTTTTTTGGGATAAGAGGTGGATGTCTGGGAGAAACCTCCTGCGCGCTTCTCCTTGCAGGTGGCATAATTCTTCTTATATTCAGAATAATAGATTACAGGATTCCCCTTTCGTATTTTCTCACAGTATTCTCACTTACCGGTATTTTATGGTTCCTTAAAGTCACTCCAGTAACCCCCGTTTTTCATATCCTCTCTGGTGGTCTATTTCTGGGCGCCTTCTTTATGGCAACCGATTATGTTACATCACCAATAACAAGAAAGGGAAGGTGGATATTTGGAATAGGATGCGGTATTATAACTGTTGTGATAAGGGTGTGGGGGGGATATCCTGAAGGTGTGTCATATTCTATTCTTCTTATGAATGCGGCAACTCCCTTGATTGATCGATTTACCCGTCCTACAATATTCGGACATTGATAATCAGATTTTAGATTGTAGATTTTAGATTAGATACCACCAATAACCCAATTTACTTTATCCTTTATCCTTTTTCCTTTATCCTTGATAACCCACTATGGGAAGGATAATATCCCAGAAAGAAGCATCTTTAATCAGTAAAGAAGAAAAAGAGAAGGGCAGGCGTGTTGTCTTCACAAACGGCTGTTTTGATATAATACACAAAGGACATATAGAACTATTAAGACAGGCAAAGGATAGGGGAGATATCCTTATAGTCGGACTCAACTCTGATAGTTCTACAAAGAAGATAAAGGAAAAGGGGCGTCCTATCATTGATGAAGAGTCGCGGGCAGTTGTACTCTCGTCTATTGTATATGTG
>JAYENM010000078.1:0-3870 GCA_034722095.1 Caldifarciminota bacterium
TAAGCCCCATAGAGGTATTTACAACATTTGTAATGATGCGGTCGGGTATCTGGTCAGGATTAATTTCATCAATGTCGCCTATATAGGGAGCCGTGATATTATTACCGTCCACATAGACAACGGGGGACTCAAATTTTGCAGTTTGTTTAAGTTCAATAGGAAATAGAGATTCTTCTACATAACCCAGGGTAAAATATATTCCGTACTTTTCCCATTGTTCCTCATTAGAATCTATAAAATCATCTATACCTATCCAAAAACGCTCAATCACTGCATTGTCTTGATATGGATAATCAGCTGGCCAGATTAGTCCTTCGTAATACACATTATTCCAAGCGCGTTCCGAACCATAAGCAGTAAAATGACTTTGTAAAGATCCAATTCGGACATATCTCGTTTCTGTTCCTTCAACCCTGGCTGAAACATTCATCGGCTGACCAAAAAGAGAAATTGCGATACCAAGGTAAGGTAAGACCTTAATTATTGCGTCCCTTTGAATTTTCTTTTTCATGTTCCCCCCAATCTTTTAATTTGTTATGTAAGATATTTAACCACAGAGAGCAACTTGCGAGAAGCGAAGAGTGAAGGGCGAGGAGCGAATATTCCTATCTCTCATCTCTCTTCCCCTCCCTGCCTGCGGCAGGCAGGTGTGGTTTATTCATAAATTATACATAACCTTTTAATTAGAAATTAATTCTGATACCAAAGGCTATGTCTTGTGGATTTAGAAAGGTTAAGGATTTAATATTAGGCATATCAATGTAAGATTTGTTCTTCTTTCTTATATCATTTCTCGCCTTTATTTCAGGATCGTTTTGTGGATTGGGCTCCAATGGATCATATGGAACATCATCTGGTCTGTAATCGCCTATTCTGTCATTGCCACGCTCTTCACCCTCTTCCCAGGGAAAATTTAATGATTTCATATAATCAAGATAATCATAGCGATCAGAGAAACCGGCGTAGCTCATATATTTTATATTAAGGACATTTGCAATATCTAAGAAGAATTGAAAAGCGTACTTACCTATTTGAATAGTTTTTGAACCACGTAAATCAACATTGTACCAGTCTCTCCATTGAACATTATCCACAATGCCAGGTATATTATTCGGATTGTATGTTTCGTACCTACCAGCTCTCCAATCAGTCAATATGCTCAAATTCCAACTACCAAGGGGATATATGTCCTTCCACTCAGGGCCAAAATTACCTGGGGTATGGAAGTCAATATTTGCCCGTGCATAAGGTTGCGGATGCGGTTTCTCTTGATAAGGGTGCAACTTCAAGTAATCACGCTGCTTATTAGGATCCTCAAAATATCTTGTTAAACCAAAGTATCCAGAAGTTCCCACATCGTATGTATAATTGACAAAACCGGTAAGCCATCTTCCAATATGTTTACTCATCGTTACTTCGAATCCGCGAATATCTTCGTAATTATTATTTGCAGATTTATAGTACTGAACCGAATTGTTGATATTTTGGTAGAAGATCCAACCTGGTTGTTCTGTTACATCTTTATAATAAGCAGCAATGTTTAGCAGAAGCATATTGAACAAATTTTGCGTAAATCCTGATTCATAGGCAACTGTTTTCTCTGGCTTAAGAGCAGGGTCTCCGATGTATGTTACTAAACCATTAGATTCTCTCTGAAGTCTAAATCTATATGAGGAAGCAGGCTCAGAACGAAAATGACCATAGTTAAAGTACAACTTGGAATTTTCTGTAATCGGATGAGAAACTCCAAGCCGGGGACTCAAACTCCAGGTCGGTTTTGCCTTTTCTGTAGGTACTTCAATCTCAATTAAATTTCCATAACCCGCACTAAAATATTTATCGTAATCTGCTAACTGATACCATCTTGTATTTGAATTGGAATGATCTAGCCTCACGCCTACATTGGCAATAAACCCCTCATACTCCAATTTATCTTGAATATAGGCACCGATTCTGAAGGGGGAGAGACTGTATACCATACTTCGAGTCCAGGTACCCATTGAAGGACTTTCTGTAGAGGATTTGATATTGTAATTATTATATACAATTTGTATACCTGTTTTGACCTGATTCCTCACATCAACCTGACTTGTCAGATTGAAGCGAAAAGAGGTTGTCGAGTTTATGCTTTTGTCCCGTCCTAAATTCATCCAACCGCCCATTATCATTCCGTCAATACCCGTTTTGCCATATCCCCAATAACCATAAGGGGCTTCATCGACAAAATAGCCCGGAACAGGTTCATACTTTTTGGTGGTATCGCGGTCTGCCATTTTGTAGGTGTTATATCTGTTAATATTATGTTGTAGGCTGATTTCGTAAAATGTTTTTGGATTGAGCATATGAGTTAGATTGGTTCCGAACATCGTACGGTAGATAGAACTTGGGCTGTAGTATCCAGGCATATACAGAATACTATTACCACTGCTACTGTTTAATAAATCAGCAATTTCTTCTTGGATTCTTAGAACGCGACCGGTTGGGGTGATTTTCCAATCATACGGCGAAACTGAATGGATTTCACCATATAGTCCAGTGAAAGTTAGGTTCATAGAGGAAGTCAAATCAGCAGTGAGCTTCAACTGGGTATGATTCTCAGTGTAGGCATCTCTTGAAAGCGGAAAGACAAACATGTCCTGTCCCTTAAAATGTGAAAGATAAAATCTGAGATTCCCAAATTTTTCCCCAATATAGGGAATAGGACCGCCAAACCCTGCATCAATATTGTAATCGGGTTTTTTGATATCCCCTTGCCTTCGATGCTGCCATTCATATAAATGTTTCGCTCCCTCTGGCGTAAGATCATTAGTTGGATCGTCATCTTGCAATGTGTGTTCTGATACAGCATTCCAACCCTCAAAATGTGGGTATTGCCTTTGAGTATATCCATCCCATGCCCCATTATCAGTTCCACTCCAGCAGACATCAGGATCCATATAAGGACGGTTGAAGAAGGAATAGGGGTCATAGACTGAAGGCCCAAAGTGTTTCGGCGCTGGTGGACTATAGCGAACAGTTACAATGCCACTATAACGGTTTCGAGGGCTTTCCTTCGTCACTACATTAACAACTCCTGACCTCACATTTCCATATTCAGCATTAAAACCACCAGTTTGAATCTGAATTTCCTGCACTGAGCTCATGCTAACCGCAGGGTATGGGATATTCGAGCGTTCATCATTAAGTAATAAGCCGTCTACCATAAATACCGTCTGATTTGCACTACCGCCACGGACTATAACCCCCTCTCTGCCCCTTTCGATACCGGCTTGAAGAGTAAGAACTTCTTCTACAATCTGAACTGGCATATTTTTAATTGTTTTAGACTCGATATTTATACGGCTACTGGAAACATCTTTTTGGACAATTGGACGCTCAGCTACTACCGTCACTTCTTCTCCAGGCAGCACTACTGGCTTCATTTTGAAATCAACGGTAGTGGTTAGATCAATGTAAATACGAACCTCAGTGACCTTGTAGGTTGCATAGCCCATCATTGATGCCTTAAGCCTATAAGTTCCCGGAGGAACATTCAAGATCACATAATAACCCTCAAGATTCGTAGCAGCTCCCATCGTCGTTCCCTCGATGATTACATTGGCTCCAGGTAGCGCCTCACCGGTTTCAGCATCGGTCACGATACCAGTGATCTTACCTGTAACACCAGCAAATACAACTGCCGGGAAGACAAGAAGAATCGTAAGTAAAAAAACTCTTTTCATTTTTCCTCCTGGTATAATGTTTAGTATTGTCAAAAAACTTTTGCCTATCTTCTTCTAACCCACAATTTTAAAAGCAGTTATCTACTTTTTGCTTGCCTCCCCCCAGTTTTTGGTGTATAATGAAACATCAAATTCAAAAAACTTTATA
>JAYENM010000079.1:0-10837 GCA_034722095.1 Caldifarciminota bacterium
GAGGAATATAATACGAGGAGTGAAGCAATAAGGCGCGAGAGGTTTTTTAAGTCGCCACAAGGTGGTATACTTAAGAGAAAGTTAGTAAAGCAGTATCGGGGCGTGGCGCAGTATGGAAGCGCACCAGTCCGTGCGGATCCTGTGGACATGGGGGGCTGGGGTCATCAATAAGGAGATAGATATGCCGTACTATGTTTATGTACTGGAGGGTATAAAGGACGGTTGGCTCTATGTAGGGCAGACATCCAATTTGCAAAAAAGACTTATACGGCATAATAAAGGTGAGGTAAAATCTACCAAAGGAAAGGGTCCTTTCGAAATCGCATATATTGAGGAATATAATACGAGGAGTGAAGCAATAAGGCGCGAGAGGTTTTTTAAGTCGCCACAAGGTGGTATACTTAAGAGAAAGTTAGTAAAGCAGTATCGGGGCGTGGCGCAGTATGGAAGCGCACCAGCATGGGGGGCTGGGGGTCGGTGGTTCGAATCCACTCGCCCCGAAAAATAGCTCAAGGCTTTTTACCTCACTAATGGCGGGATAGCCTTGATTGTCAACCATAACAACAAGTAGCTCAAGGCGTCAGCCTTGATATCAACCCTGAAGGGTTGAGTTACAGTATTGATAAAGACCCCATGGGGGTCTTTTGTTTTTTTAGTCCTATTTTTGCTCAAATATTTACTTATGTGGATACTTTTAGCGACAATTTTTGCTTTTCTGCTCTATGTTGTCTGGAAATACTGGACACTCATAATAGGTGCAGGATACGATCCAACACCGATGGAGGTTGTTAGAAAAATGTTAAAGATGGCGGAGGTTGGAGAAAATGATATTGTATACGATCTAGGGTGCGGAGATGGAAGGATTGTATTGACCGCTGCAAGGGAATTTGGGACGAGGGCGGTTGGAATAGAGGCAGATCCCTTGAGATTTCTCATTGCATATTTTAAGACTCTATTCTCGAATCAAAGGGATAAAGTAACTATAAAATTAGGAAATTTCATGAAGATGCCCATAGGCGATGCAACCTGCGTAACACTCTTTCTATTCTCGCGGGCAAACGATATACTCATACCAAAATTTGAAAGGGAACTCACTCCCGGGACAAGAATTGTATCGTATGTCTGGAAGATTAAGGGGTGGAAGCCTGTCAAGATGGATGCAATTGAGGAGATATATGTGTACATAATTCCATGACCTGAATGATGATTGAAGATTGAACATTAATCCCAAAATATACATTAACCGCAGATTCACCCCGTTAAATAACTCAAAATAAATACAGGGTTTTGCTAAGGAGCGATTCTATTTAACAGGGTGAACACAGAACTTCACTGAAAAATCAAAAAGCAAATATCAAAAATCAAAATGACATATTAAAATGCAAAAATATTAGACACTCTCTGTCCCTTCTTTTTAATTTTTGATTTGTAGTTTTGATATTTAAATTTTGATATTTGATATAAGAATGTTTATCATCTCGTGGTTTCTTGATGTATATTTTAGATTGATTTATGTTACTTATTTTTCTTATCATTCAGATCAACAACTTTACGGCTGATTCCACCCTTACATTGAAGGATGTAGAGGTAAAGGGGAATAGCGTGTATAATGATATAGAGATCCTCAATATGCTCGATATACACTCTTTATCCAAAGAGACGCTTGAAAAGGGTATTGGAATGGTATTAAAGAGATACGAAGAGGCAGGTTATCCCTTTATCCGTGTGAAGCCTTCCAAATTCCGCATGGAGAACGGTGGTGTTTCATTTAGTATAGAGATAGACGAGGGAGTAAAGTTCTTTATAGATAATATAAAGGTGAGTGGGAATGTTACAACGAAAGAGAGCGTTATAAAAAGAGAATTCAGGCTAAAGAATACTCAAATATTTAATCCCAAAATAATAGAGAAGGCAAAGGAAAGAGTTGAAGGACTTGGGTTTTTGAAAGTCGTATCTATTCAACCGGTGAGTTATAAGAAGGGAATTGGCAAAGGATTTCTTCTCGTTAACGTGGAAGAGTTATCATCATCATCGTTTGAGGGTGTTATGGGCTATAGTATAGGGAAAGTCAACGGATTTCTCAAAGTCGACACATACAACTTGTTTGGGACTGGTAGACGGCTCTCTGGACTCTATTCATCGTATCCAGATAACCGGATAAATATTCATCTAAGTTATACAGAGCCGTGGATATTAGGCTATCCTGTAGATTTTGGGTTTGAATTAGGCAACGAACGCTTTGATACCTTAAGCATGATTAGTAAAGTAAAGGGCCACTTCGCAGTATTCCCTGTATTTGAATTTATATTGAAGGTCGGTATAGAATGGGAGAAAGTGATACCTGGAGAGGAAAAGTGGTTCGGAATAATTGGGGGAACATACAAAAAGCAAGCCCAACATCTTTCATTTTCTTCACGATATGGGATTCACGGAGTGAATAGAGTAACTGCTGGAGTAGGAAGGCTCTTCAACAGGTCTTTTCTGTCGATAAAGGGTGATGTTTGTCTTGAAGATTCAATCCCTGGATATAATCTTGTAATGGTTGGTGGCGCAAACACCGTAAGAGGATACGAAGAAGGAGAGATCAGAGGCAAGGCAGCCCTATGGAGCAATATGGAGTATAGACTTCCACTCGGAGGTGAGAATAGATTTTTCCCTTTTGTTGACATGGGATGTGTAGAACTATTGGATAACGCTAAGTTATTTATGTTTGGTGGCGGTATGGGTATCTCATTTCTAACACCAGTAGGAAGATGGAGTGTAGATTATGGTGTAGCAAGAGGAAAGAGCCTTACAGGAGGAAAGTTACATATAAGATTGAAGACAGGTATTGGGCATTAGGCATTGGTAAGCCGTGGTGTCAGCCTGCCTACCGCAGGCAGGGAGTTACCTCCTGACACGCGCTCAATCTGTCGGGAGGAAACTCCCGACAGCACAGAATATTGGGCATTAGTCAATTAGGCAATGAAGGAGGTGCTATGCTTGAGAGGGTGTTCAATTTAAAGGAGCGGGGAAGTAACATTTCAACTGAGCTACTCGCAGGATTTGTAACATTTATGACGATGGCTTACATTATATTTGTCAATTCCTCGCTTCTGTCAAAAGGTGGTGTCCCATTTGAGGGAGCAGTGATGGCAACGGTATTATCTGCTGCTATTTCCTGTATAGTGATGGGTCTTTTTGCAAACCTGCCATTTGCACTTGCTGCTGGAATGGGATACAATGTATTCTTTGCTTTCACGGTGTGCGGGACGATGCAAATCCCCTGGCAAACTGCTTTAGGATGCGTATTCTGGGATGGGATCATATTTGTGATAATTGCGCTCTCTCCGTGGAGAGAACGTATATTGAAGGGCATTCCATCTAATCTAAAACTTGCAGCAAGCGTGGGAATTGGTATATTCATTGCATTCATAGGACTTTCAGGTGCGGGCATAATTGTTAAAGACCCGGGCACTATGATTGCCCTTGGCAATATAAAATCCCCTTCAGTGCTTCTTGCTCTTGGTGGTCTTCTCTTTACCAGCTTTCTCCTTGCAGTGAGGGTGAAGGGAGCACTTTTATGGGGAATAATTGCAGCCACACTTGCTGGAATGCTTGTAAAATCTGGAGGAGTCACTGTTACACCCATTCCGCATGCTTTAGCTGATATTGTAAAACTCCCATCCGGAAGTGCCTTTGTATCTGTATTGATGCAACTCGATATCATTGGCGCACTAAAACTTTCGCTTCTACCCGTGATATTTACATTCATCTTTTTTGATCTATTTGATACCCTTGGTAGTATGGCGGGTCTTGCTGCAAAATTGAATATACTGGATAAGGATGGGAGTTTTCCCAGAGCTGGAAGGGTGTTAATAGTTGATGCCTTTGGAACTCTCATTGGTTCATTTTGTGGAACCACGACGGTTACAACCTATATAGAGAGTGCAGCAGGTGTCGCAGAAGGGGGTAGGACCGGGCTTACTTCAATTGTTGTAGGGATTCTATTTCTTTTGGGACTTTTCTTTGCACCATTTGCTCGTATTATTCCCGCATCCGCAACTGCCCCAGCTCTTGTACTTGTTGGACTTTTTATGATGGAGCCGATATTGAGGATAAACTGGAAAGATATTACGGAGAGCCTGCCTGCATTTCTCACAATAATTATAATGCCTCTGACAAATAATATATCTCATGGACTTGCAGCTGGAATAGTTTCTTACACACTCCTAAAACTTATGTCCGGGAGAGCAAGAGATGTGAGTTGGTTTTTATACATCTTTACCGTGCTTTTTATAATCTATTACGGATTTGGTTATATGGGATAGAGATACTTCATAATTTTTGTTTATGGGAGGGTTCTTTTCTTCCCACACCCTTCTTATATGCTCTTCGGGTAATTTCTGGGTAAATATACTAACGACTATAATGAGTATAAAGCCTATAAATATTCCGGGTATGAATCCATGAATACCAAACGGATTACCCAGGGTAATCCATAGAAGTGCGGTTACACTGCCACCTATCATAGAGGCAAGCACGCCCATCCTGGTCGTTCCTTTCCAGTAGGTTCCAAATAGCATAGGCCATAGACAGGTTGATGCTATTACAGCCCATGAAAATGCACACAATACAAGAACCATCGCAGGTGGTTTTATAGCTACAAGAAGTGATATAGCTCCTATTATTGTACTCCATAATCTACCTTTTTTTAGACTCTCGGACTCAGAAAGTGCTTTTCCGAAACCTTTTTCGTATATATCCCTCACTACACTACTTGACATTACTATGAGCACAGAAGAGAATGTAGACATCCCTGCAGCAACCACTCCAGCAAGGAATATTGCCCCACCTAATGGAGAAAGAACAAGTTTCGTCAGGGTAGGAATAGCAAGGTCAGGAGAAGAGAGCGATGGATAAAGTATCCTTGCACAAGCACCATTAAAATACGGAAGGATTGCCATACACCCACCAATGGTTGCTACTATAGTTCCAATTTTCAGTACCTTTGTTGTTTTTATAGAATAGAACCTTACCATAAGTTGTGGCATTCCCCATACTCCGAATGAGACGATAAGACAATAGGATACAAGACCTGCCCATCCCCAGATTCCGGGAGTGTAAACGAGACCCGGGTCCATTGTCATAAGTTTTGAATGAACCGATGCAAATCCCCCAACCTCTTTCAGGGTCATAATAGTAAGCAACGCAATTCCAAACAGCATTATCCATCCCTGAATAAAACCTGTCCAGACAACAGCCAGATATCCACCAACTGCAACATAAAACACTATAATGAGTCCTGATATCAGGACTCCCCATAAATAAGGTATGCCCATCAATACCTCAAATATATGTCCCATTCCCTTTAGTATACTTACATTATAGACTATCATAAATATGCATATTATAAATGCCGAAAAAACTCTTGCTTCCTTTGAGCTAAATCTCTTTCCAAAAAAGTCTGGAACAGTCATTGTAGAAAGCCTTCTGGTGAATAATCTTATTCTCTCACCCAGTATTATCCAGCAGAGAGTGCATCCTAAGAGTACATTTGACGCTCCTACCCAGACCGTTGACATACCATACTTATAACCGAATCCACCGCCACCAATTATAACTACCGATGAGAAGTAAGCGGCTATAAATGAGATAGCAGTGACCCAGGCTCCTATGTTTCTACCCCCAATATAAAAATCTTCAACGGTCTTCGTGCCTCTCCTGCCCAGAAATCCAACGGCAATAAGAACGGCAAGATAAACTGCAAGAACAACTATATAGACCATCTATTTCTCCTTGTTACCCTTCAATCCTCACCACTATCCTTCAAAAGGAAATTTTTTTACCAGTGCCCATATAATAGAGACAAGAATGGATAGTATTGCCACAATATAGGCAAGGAATGTTGAAATGGGACATCCAAGGATACTCATAATGCCTTCCATATTTATCTGTGTTGTGCGAGATATTGACCGCAGAGTTCGCAGAGTGCGCTGAGAGAAAAAGGGATAAAGAAGTCTGTCTCGCTTTCTTCGGGATAAATGTTCTCTGCGTGCTCTGTAGATTAAAAATAGGGGTGTTAAAGATTTAAGAAGTTCGAAGTAGTTTTTCATTTGGCCCCCTTAGGTAGTCTCTGGCAGTGCACATTGACATTTCATTAAGATAGACCGATAATCACCCCGTCTGGGGTGGGGGCTCTACAGAGTTTAGAGAAACATGAGAATTAAGAGAGCGCGGAGAAGATAAAAGAATCTCTGTGTTCTCTGCGATCTCTGCGGTTTTATTCTTTATTTGGGCTCTACCCATTAAAGGTATGTTTCGCATCAGAGTTTTATTTTATCACACCATTTTGGAAAAGTCAAGGTTTTTCCTTGACAAAAGAGTATTTTTGTGGTATATTTTTATTAAAAGAATTGTGGGAAGGATTAACACAGAGATAACTATTTTTAAGGGCACATAGAAATCTGTGAAATTAGTGGCTGAAATAGGGGATTATAAATAACCGGAGATAAAAGATGAAGATCGGTCTTGCACTTGGGGGTGGCTCTGCCAAAGGGCTTGCGCATATTGGTGTGTTGCAGGTCCTGCGGGAAGAGAATATCCCTATTAACTTTATATCTGGGACAAGTATAGGGGCGGTAGTTGGTGCAATGTATTCCCTTAGCCCCGATGCTTCTTTACTTAAAGTAAAAGCGGAAGAAGTTCTCTCTTCCGATACATTCAAGAATATAGGGATTAGCATATTCGAGAATAGAGATTACAACCTCTTAAAGAGGATAACCACATTTATAAAGGAAAAATACACTTACGGGAAAGCATTATTCCGCCCGTTCATTGTTGATGGAGAAAAGATAGAAAAACTGCTTGAAGAAATCCTCAACGAGAAGAGATTTGAGGATACAAAAATCCGCTTTAGCGTGACCGCGATAGATATCGCAACAGGAAAGGATGTCGTAATAAATGAGGGGCCTCTTCTCCCTGCAGTATATGCCAGCATTGCGATACCCGGATTATTTCCATATCTGGAAAAAGAGGGATGTATTTTGGTCGATGGCGGTGCTACCCAAAATGTACCTGTCAGAGTATTAAAAGAGATGGGAGCAGATTTAATTATTGCATCCAATCTGGCTTCACCACCGGAAATTTGTTCTGTATTTAAAACGGGTCTTGATGTAAACTTCAGAGTGGATGAGATAGTAAAATATAGATTGACAAAGAAAGAATTGGATGAGGCAGATGTGGTTATCTCGCCGAATGTTAAAGATATTCACTGGGCAGACTATAGAAAACTGGATTTTTGCATTCAAAAAGGGAGAGAAGCGGCAACTTGTGCCTTACCCGAAATAAGGCGAAAAATGAAACGAACGATATTTTACAGACTGGGAAAAATATTCAGAAGATAAGCACGAAATATGCCCTTAACAACATCTCCGAAGGATTCGTATAGAGAAGTCACTCGTTATTGGTTATCGGTTACTGGTGATCAGTAAGTTCCAGAGTATATCAGGATACCAGAAAATCAGTCCATACGGATAGGTAGGGTATTAGGTTATCAGCAAATCAAGTAAAAGCGTATCAGAATATCAGCAGATCAGTCCATACGGATCCGTAGGGATGGGCAGAATATCAGGATACCAGAAGATCAGGCAGCCTGATGCTCTGATATACTGATACCCTCCCGACTGATATTCTGATCATCTGATAAACTATTACGTATTAAACTGGTGATTTTTAGTGTTTAATATATAATCCGGGATAAATACTTGAGTACCTCTCGGAAAACTTTATTTTATTATGCTTACTATATCAGGAATAGAATTGTATACAAAGATAGGCATTAGTGAGGAGGAAAGAAAGGGAAAGAGGGAGATAGATGTAGATGTGAGCATTGATGCCAATAAATTTGTAGATCTGAAAGAAGTATACAATCTAATAAAGGATACAGTGGAAAGTTCTTCTTATACCTTCATTGAGGATATAGGAAAGAAACTTCTCTCCATCCTTGCAGATAGATATACACCTAACAGTCTTACTGTAAAAGTCCGCAAGCCACATCCCCCGATTGGTGGCAGAGTTGACTATATAGAGTGCGAGATGGTCTATCAAGGTAAAAGTAAAGCTTAAAATCTATAATTTTACATTTTGATTTTTGCACTTTGATTTCTTTGAGGATGGGGTCCCCTGCACTAACTCCCGTAGAAATTTGAAGATGCTCTTTAATACCTTTCTCCACCATCCCATAAACCCCAGGGGTATCTCTTTTTCTCTCTCCATCTGTCTCATGATCAGTTCGATATCTATATGTTTTTCTGTTAGTTTATGTAGAGATTCTATCCTTTTGTTATCCCCGGGTGTTATCTTGACAGTAAGATTTGAAAGCATGGATGCAAGTGTATAAACACCTACTCTTGCTATAAGCACAGGAATGCCTGTCTTTTTAAGGGCATGCAGAATGTTTGCAGGTGGTAAGTTGTTTCCGGAGAGCAAAATCCCTTTTAAATTCTTTGCTCCTTCAAAAAAGGCAGCAACAATAGCAAGGAGTACATCCAACCTGTCAGACGATGTGATAAGGAAGAGATTCTTCTTCGAATTCAGAATAAGATCAAGCACAGCATGGGGTTCCATCGTCGCAACTGTTATATCATTTATTTCTTCTTCCAGGCCCTCCTCACCAGAGATCACTGTAGCATTGGTTTCTTCTCCTATTTGAGCTATTGTGGGTGTTGCAAGATGACAGATATAAGGGATGAACCCGAATGTATGCATACCCTTAGTTCCAAGTGCCGTCCTTAGTACATTCTGTATTTTCTCATACTTATCTTCCCTTACCTTATTTATCACAATACTCAGTATCCTGGCTCCCTTCAACTCAAAAAGGCTTCTATTAAGCATTATTCTGTCAATGGTATTTCCTATGCCCCCCTCTGCCACCATAAGAACGGGCGCTGAAATTGCCTTTGCAACATCTGGATTTGACATATCAAGGCAGGAACCTACTCCTGCGTGTCCAGTTCCTTCAACCACAACAAAATCACTATCCTGTGCTATCCTTCTGAATGCGGAAACTATCCGCCTCTTGAAGGATCTCCTCTTTTTTGTTATGTATTCCTCTGTTAGACCTTTATCTACTATAACAGGACTCATATCCTCAAGTCTATATGGAAGTTCGAATATCCTCTTCACAAGAACAGCATCCTCGCTAAATCTTCCACCGTTCACCTCTACATATCTCTGTGCAAGAGGTTTCATAAAACCTACCCTCATACCTTTCTCCGTCAGATACTTTATGAGACCGATGGAAATGGATGTTTTGCCTGCATCTTTCTCTGTTGCAGATATATAAATAGCCTTTGCCATTACTGATCACTAATTTACACTCGACAATTCGCTGCCTAGTTTATCGCAATACTGAAGTTCCGCGGAATCCCGTCTAAAGACGCGGCTTTGCCCTACTTACCTACTCTAGTTCAATCAGAACATCTCTTGATTTACTTCCCTGGTAAGGACCAATTATGCCCGCCTTTTCTAACTGGTCTATTATCCTACCTGCCCTTGCATATCCAATCTTGAAATGCCTCTGAAGGAGGGATACAGACGCTACCTGATGCCTTATTACAAGTTTCCTCGCATCATCAAACAGTTCATCCACCTCTTCAAGACTCTCTTTGAATGATTCTTTCTTCTCTGCTATTATTTTCATTTCCGTAAGGGGAGGATAATAATCAATGTTCAATAGAGTTGATCTGAGAGTACCGATATCTACATCAAGCGCTGTTTGTGCTTCCATGGAGAAATTTCCTATTCTTTCCATTGCACCGGGCATATCGGTATTTACTATTGAATCGACAAGGTCATATTCAATGATCATTTGGGTGAGTTCCCTGCAGTTTTCAAACTCTGATAAGAGCTCATTCAGCCATCTCTCTGCCCATAGGTTTGCAATTCCTTTTGCTTCTTCAGTTGATATGTATGCCCCATGTAGTCTTTCAGGTTCCCCCTTTCCAGGAGGTAAAAACAGCATATCACCTCTTCCCAGGAGTTTTTCGGCTCCATTCATATCGAGTATTGTCCTTGAATCTGTCTTTGATGCCACTTGAAATGCAACCCTTGCAGGGAAGTTTGCCTTTATAAGCCCTGTGATTACATCCACAGATGGTCTCTGGGTAGCGAGAACAAGATGTATACCCACCGCTCTTGACATCTGTGCAAGTCTTGTTAGCGTCTCCTCTATCTCTCTCGGTGCTGTCAACATAAGATCTGCAAGTTCATCCACTATTATCACGATGTATGGTTTTTTTGTCTGTGCTCTGGTATTATAACCCTCGATATCTCTCACTCCTGCTCTTGCAAATTCCCTGTATCTTGCATCCATCCATTCAAGGATCTCCTTGAGGACATCGAGCGCCTTTCTTGCGTCTGCTATCACAGGATGGATCAAATGCGGAATGCTGTTATACATCGGAAGTTCTATCCTCTTTGGATCTATCATAACAAATCTAACATCATCGGGGTCTGCCTTTGAGAGAATGCTGGCTATGATTGTGTTTATAAACACACTCTTGCCCGAGCCAGTTGCTCCTGCGATCAGAAGGTGTGGCATCGTCTGTATATCCGAGCATACAGGTATTCCTGCTATGTCAACACCCATAACGGTGGTGAGCTTGGATTTTGATGAGGTAAATCTCTCGTTGGTAAGAAGTTGTTTGAGATACACATTTTTCCGTGTAGTGTTGGGAACTTCTATCCCTATGGCAGAACTCCCTGAAATTGGCGCAACGATGCGCACTCTCGATGCTTTCATAGAAAGTGCAATGTCGTCAGCGAGTGATTCTATCTTTGATACCTTTATACCGGG
>JAYENM010000079.1:10847-19155 GCA_034722095.1 Caldifarciminota bacterium
GCTTATACTCATATCGCGTGACGACCGGGCCCGGTGATATTCCAATTATCTTTCCCGATACATCAAATTCCTCAAACCTTTCCTCTATCAACTTTGCATTTCTGTTGAGTTCTTCTTCCGTAATACTTATATGATCCTCTTCCGGCTCATGTAAAATAGAGAGAAATCTTTCCCAGAAATTTATGCCAACAGGTTTTCGAGGTCTGATTTTTACAGAAGACTGTAAAATCGTTTCTGGTTCAATCTCTGGATGCTTTTTTCTCTTTTGTTTTATGGAAACCTCTTTAGTAGGTTTTGTCTTTCTTCTACGGTTTCTCACGGCAGGTATCATATACAGAAGTCCGGCAAAGATGAATGCGAGCAGTGCATATGTTCCTATATTCCCAAGCCATTTTGCAAAGAAAGATAGCAGATTGGAGCCTATCAGTCCGCCATAAAAGCGAGGCACAATCTCAAATATTATATCAAAAAATACGACAAGAACAGCTATGTATGCATTCCACAGTAGATATCGCCCGTAATAGATGGGTTTTATTACTCCCCATATAAACAAGATAACTGGAATGATATAAGCAACTGTACCAAACAATGTAAAGAGAATGTAAGAGATAAAGGCACCAACTACACCACATCGATTAGTAATGCTTTCTGCAGGAGAAAAGCCCATTATTCCTTTCCGTATGTAATCTGTTTTTGCGTATGTCGCTAGGCTCACGAAAATGAGGATAGAGAGTAGTATAGAGAGGAATCTCATTATGAATATTCTCTTGCCTCTGTCAAGTTTATTTAGATTACGGTACAATGCCATACTAATAAGCACCAACGCCGATAGTGCAAATCCTGCCAGTACAGCAACAACTATAATCTTTAATATCTCCATATAGATTTAAATATCAAGAATCAAATTCTTTTTAGACACTGATTTACGCCAATAACTTCTATTTTTTTGGACGCTGATTCACGCAGATATGCTAAAGTTATTGAGTTATTAGGTCATTAAGTTATTAAAAGATCAATTGCCCGACGATGCAGGTAGTTAATGACATAATGCCCAATGACATAATTACCTAATGACTTAATTACTGTCTTTATCTGTGTCTATCTGCGTTAATCCCTGCCTACCGGCAGGCAGGTGCGTCCAATGATTCTCACTTTTACAGCCACATCATCTTGTATGCATCCTCGTCCAGTTCTTTTAAGAAAGGAGAGGCGGAAAGATATGCCCTTGCTCTCGAGGAGCGCATAGGGTATGTTATATACAATTCTCTTTTTGCCCTTGTGACAGCAACATAAAACAATCTTCTTTCTTCCTCATATTGTTCTATAGATTCATAACTCCTTGAGATAGGAAGTCCTCCATCGCAGGCGTATATGAGGAATACGGTATCCCACTCAATGCCCTTTGCGCGGTGAATGGTAGAAAGCACCACACTATCATTGCCTCTCTGTATAAAATAGGTGTCCTCTCCTGTTGCGGGCTCTGAGAGAGTAATCTCTGACAAGAATCTCGTAAGCGATCTGTATTCTCTTGCAATTTCAATAAGGACACTTATATCCTCTTTTCGTTCGTCTACATCTGGATAGGTAAGTTTGAGATATTCTTTATATCCTGATTCAAATATGAATTTTATCGCCTCAGACGGGGAGAGTTTTATTATACTGCTGAGAATCTTTTGTGCATTCTTTACTCCCGGAACCGCCTTTTCGGCCACTTCTGGTTCAATTGAAAGAAATTTGTGAACAGGAGAGCGGGCGGAGCTTATTCTATCGTAAATCTTCTCTGCAGTTATATCGCCTATGCCTTCTTCAAGTTTTAGTAATCGTTTGAAAGATACCGAATCTCTTGGATTTACAATCACACGAAGATATGAGAGGATATCTTTTATATGTGCTCTTTCAAAAAACTTGGCTCCCGACCTTATAATATATGGAATATTTGATTTATAGAGTTGAATTTCGAGTTCTGCAGACTGGTAATGGGCTCTATAGAGTATACCTATATCTTTGTATGGGACTCCTTGACCTGCTAATTCTTGGACCTTATAAACTACGAACCTTGCCTGTTCATAAGGATCTCGTACAGCAACTACAGTTGGAGTATCACCGTTGCTCCTGACAGGAATAAGTCTTTTTTTAAAGCGCGCATCGCTTCTTTCAATTATCTGATTTGCAAAATGAAGTATCTGCGGTGTGCTTCTGTAGTTGGTTTCCAATTTATATATCTTCGTATCTGGATAGCGTGACGGGAAATCCCTTATATTTTTGTAGTCCGCTCCTCTGAACGAGTATATGCTCTGAGCATCATCACCGACCACCATTATGTTTCTGACTTGCTCCGCCATCCTGTCAGTTATTTCTGCCTGAAGCAAGTTTGTATCCTGATACTCATCAACGAGTATGTGGTTAAAGTTATATATTGGATTTCCAACTTCGGTGAACTCAGTTGAACCGTCACATAGAACCTGTTGCCAGTAGTAGAGAAGATCGCCAAAATCCATCAGGTTTTGCTTTCTCTTCCTTTTTCTATATTCCTTTTCTATCCTCTCGATGTCAGGAGTAAATTCAAGGAGATATGGGAATCTTGCCGAGAGTGTCGTTGGAATATCCTGCAGTGAACTGACAGAGCTTGATATAACCTCTTTTAGAACCCTGGCTTTTGGAAATTTTCTCTCCTGTGGTATTCTACACGCCGTTTTGCATTCATCCAAAAGCGAATTTGCATCACTCTCGTCAATTATCATATAATCAGGGGATAGTCCAATAGACTTCCCCATTCTGCGTAAAACCAGATTACCAATGTGATGAAATGTGCCTCCCCACAGGTTTCTCGGATTTAATCCGGTTAAAGTCTCCACTCTTGTAAGCATCTCCCTTGCTGCCCTATTCGTAAATGTGAGTAACATTATTCGGTTTGGCGGGATTCCATTTTCAATGAGCCATGCAGTGCGATATGTGAGTACTCTGGTTTTACCAGACCCTGCTCCTGCAAGTACATAAATAGGACCGTCTCCAGCGATAACACAGCGGTACTGTTCCTCGTTCAACTCCTTTTCGTAATCAATCCGCATAAAATCAAACTTGATCTCTTGGCCCACGAAGGACACGGAAGACACTAAAAGAAGCCACGGATTACACAGATGGCACTAAATTATATGAAAGAATTTCTGTGTTCTTCGTGGGAGTTAATTAAAGCCCGCGAAGGATTTAAAATACACGAAATAATTGGTCTTCGGTCTATGGTATTTTGTCTTTGGTTTGCATTTTGATATGTAATTTTTATATTTGATATTTGATGTTTGATATTTAACACTGGATTATATCATAAAAATGTAAGTATGTCAAGGAAAAAATTAACCACAGATTCACCCCGTTAAATAATTCCAATAATAAATGTCTCCGTGTGCTTAAAACTATTCTATTTGACAGGGTGAACCCCGTTAAATATTTACAAAATTAAGTACAAGTAATCATCTCTGGTACTTTATTTAACGGGGGAACCACAGAGAATTTTTGTTTAAAAAGGGCAAAGGCTCTGTGCTCTCTATATTCAATCTCCCAACTCTATTTATCACCAACTAAATTTTAAAAATCTTATAAGGAATTTGAGGACACAGAGAATAAAATAAAAAATGTCTTCCTCCCTGCCCCGTTAGATATTCACTATCTAACGGGGTGAATGACCTCTGTGGTTTTATACTTTCCTATGCAATCAAGGAAATTTTTGAGAAATGTTGCGTAAATTTTCAAAAAACTTGTTGACAAAGCCTAAAAATTATGGTATAATAATACAATTATGATCTAAGGAAAAAGGGGGAACAAACTAACAAACCAACTAACCAACTAACCAACTAACCAACTAACAAACTAACCCTGTTATGGATAGAGAATACAAAAATGCCAGAGTACTTATGGTTGAAGATGAGTTGAGAGAAATTCTCGAGAAACTCACAAAAGAGATATATGAAAAAAATAAAGACGAAGATAGATTACTTATTGTCGGCATAAAGAGGAGGGGAGAGATTCTTGCAAAGCGAATCGCAAAATCGCTTGGAACCAAAATTGATGTTGCATTTGGTAGCATTGATATAACACTGTACAGGGATGACCTTACATCAATAGATAAAAAGCCTATAGTGAGAAAGACAGAGATCCCGTTCAATATTGATGACCAAGATCTTCTACTGGTTGATGATGTGCTCTTCACAGGAAGAACAGTTCGCTCTGCCCTTACTGAACTTGTTGATTTTGGGAGGCCTAAAAGGGTACAGCTTGCAGTTCTTATAGATAGAGGGGAAAGGGAAGTCCCCATATGTCCTGATTTTATTGGCAAATCTCTGAAAGTTGGTAAAAAGGAAATGGTGGAGGTAAGACTTCACGAAATTGATGAAGAAGAATGTGTCCTGATAGTTCAGAGACAGAGGGTCTAAAGAGAAAGGATCTCCTTGGTGTATTGGAACTTGAAAAGGAGGAAATAGAACTCATTCTTAACACCGCGGTCTCCTTCAAGGAGATTCTTGAAAGACCGATTAAAGTTGTCCCTTATCTCAGGGGTAAAACAGTTGCATTCCTATTTTTTGAACCGTCTACACGCACACTCAATTCCTTCAGTCTTGCCGCAAGAAGGCTTTCCTGTGATTCTGTATCTATATCCGCATCATCCTCAAGTGTATTAAAAGGCGAGACACTGCTCGATACAGCCAAGAACCTTGAGGCAATGAAGCTGAATTTTGTTGTGGTGAGACATTCTTCCCCCGGTGCTCCTCATATTCTCGCAAAAAACCTCTCATCCTCTGTCATAAATGCCGGTGACGGCAGCCACGAACATCCAACACAGGCGCTTCTGGATTTACTTACCATAAAAGAACATTTTGGTAAATTTGTAGGACTGAAGGTTTTAATAGTTGGCGACATAGAACACTCCAGAGTTGCGAGGTCCGATTTATGGGGGATGAAAAAACTGGGAATGGATGTATCTGTGTGCGGTCCGCCAACGCTTATTCCGAGAGACATAGAGAAAATGGGTGTAAGGGTATATTATAACTTAAAAGAAGCAATAGAGAATAAGGATATAATATATGTGTTGAGGATACAAAAGGAACGCCAGAAAAGAGAGTTATTCCCTTCTACAAGGGAGTATATCAATTTGTATTCTATTACAGAAGAGGTCCTCGAAAAATACGCAAAGAGGGATGTTGTGATAATGCATCCCGGACCAGTGAATCGTGGTATTGAGATAGCCCCTTCTGTTGCAGATGGAACGAGATCCCTTATCCTTCCACAGGTAACGAATGGAGTTGCAGTGAGGATGGCATGTTTTTATCTGCTTCCGGGAGGGGAAGGGAGGGGAGAGGGAAGAGAGAGGGGTGATGGGTAATGGGTAATGGGTGATGGGTGAAGAGGCTATCGAGCGATCAAGCTATCGGGCTATTGAGCAACTAAGATATTCAATTACCAATTAGCAATGCCCCGCCTTTGGCGGGATCCCGTTTTGCGGGACAGAATTAGCAATTGTAACTGTAACTCAACCTAAAATCTAAGGCCTTTGTGTCCTTTGTGCTCTTTGTGGTAAACAATACTACAACTGTTTTATGGCTAAATTAATTATTAAAAATGCAAGGGTGATAGACCCTTTTACAGATACAGATGGCACCTTTGATATCCTCATAGAAGGGGAGAGAGTGAAAGGGGTGAAAGGGAAGAGAGAAGAGAGAAGAGGGAAGAGGGAAAAGAGAAAGGTGATTGATGCAAAGGGTTTTTGGGTTATACCCGGACTTATTGATATGCATACACACTTAAGAGAGCCCGGAAGGGAAGATGAGGAGACAATCCTATCAGGTACAATGGGCGCAGTTAAGGGTGGTTATCAGGCAATTGTATGTATGGCAAATACGGAACCGCCCGTTGATAATATCGGAATAGTGAAATATATACGAGAAGCACAGAGGGTATGTGAGGTATATCCTGTGGGCGCAGTGACGAGAGGACTTAAAGGAGTAGAACTATCAGAAATTGGCGATCTTGTGGATGCGGGTTGCGTTGCTGTATCTGATGACGGGATGCCCATTATGGACTCGTTTATTATGAGAAGAGCACTTGAGTATTGTAAGCAGTTTAATATTCCTATTATATCCCATGCAGAAGACCTGAATCTCTCATCTGGTGTTATGAATGAAGGGATTGTTTCTACTGAACTTGGACTTTCTGGAATTCCATCTTGTGCTGAGGAGTCTATGGTTGCGAGAGATATTTTACTTGCAAAATTTACAAAATCCAGACTTCATATAGCACATATCTCTACGCAAGGGTCTGTTGAACTCATAAGAAGGGCAAAAAAAGAAGGAGTGAATGTTACCTGTGAGGCAACTCCACATCATTTTTCACTTACAGATGAGTGTGTGAGAAGCTTTAATACAAATTACAGGATAAATCCACCGTTACGCACAGAGGTGGATAGAAAGGCAATAATCGAGGGACTTATTGATGATACGATTGACGCAATCGCAACAGACCATGCCCCTCATGCGGATTTTGAGAAAGAACTTGAGTTCGACCAGGCTCCATCCGGTGTTATAGGGCTTGAGACAGCTTTTGCCTGTGGAATAACCTATCTTGTGAAACCGGGATTTATGGATATAAAACAGCTTCTTCGGAAATTCACGCTCAACCCCGCAAAGATTTTTTCACTTCCTGTCAAAGGCATATCCACAGGAGAATATGCAAATATTGCGATAGTTGATCCAGATCGTGAGTGGGTTCCTCAGAAATTTCTGTCGAAATCGAAGAACTCCCCCTTCACAGGAAAGAGCCTCTATGGGAAGGTATTATATACCCTCTACAGGGGAAGGGTATACGAATGGAAAGATTGAAATTACCATCTTACTACCATTGCTCCCCATGTAAATCCGCCTCCGAAAGTATTAAGTAACACAATATCACCCCTTTTGAGCCTTCCTTCTTCTATTGCGCAGTCCATCGACATAGGAACGGTGGCGGCAGAGACATTTGCAAACCTATCAATTGTTATTACCGTCTTTTCTCTTGGTATTCCAACCATCTTTATTGTGGATTCTATAATTCTTATATTGGCTTGATGGGGGACATATAAATCTATATCATCCTTTGTCAATCCTGCGTCCTGAATAGCTTTTTCTGCAGAATTTGCCATCCATCTCACTGCGTTTTTGAATACCTCTCGTCCCCCCATAAAAACGGAATGTAATTTCTTGTCTATGGTTTCATGACTTGGCGGGAGCCTTGAACCTCCTGCGGGCTGGACAAGAAGGTCTCCCAGATTTCCATCTGCAGCCCAGTTATAGGAAAGTATATCTGATTCATCGTCTGATAGTTCAAGTATTGCAACTCCCGCACCATCACCGAAGAGAACACAGGTTTCTCTGTCTTCCCAATTTACAGCCCTTGACATTGTCTCTGCGCCTGAGAGGAGAATCCTCTTCACTATTTTACTTTCAAGAAGTGCCTTTGCAACAATAGCACCATACAAGAAACCCGAACAAGCTGCCTCGATGTCAAAAGCAGGAAACTGCTTTAGCCCCAGATTCTTCTGAACCCAGCAGGCAGTAGATGGATATGCATTATCCGGCGTAACAGTTGCGACTATAATGCAGTCTATATCCTCTGGTTTAAGATTTGCCTTATCAAGTGCAATACGAGCGGCCTCAGTTACCATATCCGATGTAGCTATTTCGGGTGGTGCGATCCTTCGTTCCTTTATACCAGTTCTGGTTCTTATCCACTCATCAGATGTATCTACCATTTTTTCAAGGTCAAAGTTTGTCAGAACCTTGTCAGGAAGATACCTCCCCATTGATACAAATTTAACGCCCACGCTTCCTCCTTTTATATAATAGTTTTACCACCCCTGTCTACCGATAGGTAGAAAGTTCACGAAGTCCACAAAGAAGAGTTTTTAACCGCAGATGAACGCGAATTACGCAGATTGAAATCGTTTAATAATCAGTTGACAAAATTTCCGTGCCGTCGGGAGTTACCTCCCGATG
Source organism: Caldifarciminota bacterium (assembly GCA_034722095.1). Lineage (GTDB taxonomy): Bacteria > Hydrothermota > UBA3073 > UBA3073 > UBA3073 > UBA3073. Next base: position 18,866 of record JAYENM010000079.1, read on the forward strand.
GCAACCCAGCTATATCAATCTCTTTAAGTCCCTGTTGATAAATATAAATTAACAGGGATTGGAAGAGAACTTAAGAGATAAAAAACACAGTCTACCGACAGGTAGATAATAAAAAACAATCTCTTCTAATCTCTTTAGTTCACTGTTAAAAAATTAATCCTAAGAACCGCGGCGTTTTGATATTCCCCACCACACCACGACACCGACAAAGAATATCAGGGAAAGGATGGTAATAATAGAACCAACCTTAAATGCCTTTGATACATATATAAATCTTACAGTGTGCCTTC
>JAYENM010000080.1:0-19012 GCA_034722095.1 Caldifarciminota bacterium
ACTGGATAGACGGATTACGAAGGGATTTGATCTTGGTGTAAGGTACAGATATAAGTGCAAGGATGACGATTATGCGAGATTTGCAAGGGTGGAGATGGATGTCAGTGCTATAAAGTGGATAGGGCTGAGGTTGAGAACAGAATGGGCAAAAGAGAATGATACCCTCTCTGGAGAACTTGTCTTTGGAGATGTATACATACATCCGCTGAATACACTGTCAATAAACTACAGACACATAATATTTGACAGCGACCTTACAAGGTTCAAGTTTACAGAATATGAGAGGGAACTTCCGGGGGTTATGGGGAACAGGTTTATAACAGGTCATGGGAGGAGGAATTATCTGCTTGTAAGTTACAAGCCTTTTAAGTTCTTGCGGTTTTCTGTGAAATATGAGGAGACATTCAAGAAGTCATCAAAACTCTCGGGACAGGTAGACATTAACTTGACAAAAATCAAAAATTAACCGCAGATGGACGCAGATACAGATAGTCCGAAACAATACGGACAACCACTCACAGAGCCGTATGGCAAGGGTTGTCCCGACACCCTGACCAACAATCTGACCAAACACGTAGGGACAGGGCTTGTCCCTGTCCGGAGAAGGTTTATCCTGGTCCAATATCAATTTCCCAGTTTATAGGTGCCTTTAAAAGTAAATCCACACATTTATTCTGGAAGTATAAAGGAACAGGTAAATTATGGCAGGGACGTTTTTATGACCATATTGTAAGAAGTAATGAAAATCTTGTTAAAATCGCAGACTATATTTTACAAAATCCAGTGCGTAAAGGCATCGTAGAGAGGGCAAATGCTTACCCTTATTCTGGTTTAGTAGATGAAATTCCTATGTAGGGACAGGGCTTGTCCCTGTCCGAGATAGCACACGGACAACCACTCACAGAGCCGTATGGCAAGGGTTGTCCCTACAATTTCCGTAGTAAAAACAATCCGTGGTAAAAACAAGCCACAGATTGCATAGATTGACACAGAGAAAAAGTACAGGTAATTTTGTAGGCACAAATTCAATTTGTGCAAATCATGTCAATCAGCGTGAATCTGTGTCAATAGTATAATGACGATTACTGATTACCGGTCACTGATTACTTTTATTATCTGGGGGGTTATGAAGATCGGCGTGATAGGATGTGGGTATGTTGGGCTTATAACGGGTGTCTGTCTCGCAGAGATGGGACATTCTCTTATCTGTGTGGATAACAATGAGGAAAAGATTAAAAAACTCAAGAATCTTATTCCTCCCATCTACGAATCAGGGCTTTCTGAGCTTCTGAAGAAAAACAAGAATCGGTTGAAATTTACAACCAGTATAGAGAAGGCAGTAAAGGATAGCACTGTCATATTCATAGCAGTTGGCACACCGCCGAAGGAATCAGGAGATGCGGATCTCTCGGCAGTAGAGAATGTTTTGACCAGCATTGTGGAATGTATGGACTCATACCGGTTGATAGTTGAAAAATCTACTGTTCCTGTTCAGACGGGTATGAAGATAAAGAATGTTATGGAGATGCGTGCCAGTGGCGTACCATTTGATATTGCGTCAAACCCCGAATTCTTAAGGGAGGGGTCTGCCATAGACGATTTTCTCCATCCCGACAGAATTGTTATAGGTCTGGAGACAGAGAGAGCAAAAGAGATTCTTCTAAAGATTTACGAACCACTGGGAGTTCCCATAATAGTTACAGATTTGCAATCAGCGGAGATTATAAAGCATGCATCAAATTCATTTCTTGCAACAAAGATATCATATATAAATGCCATATCTGTTATATGTGAGCTTGCCGGTGCGAATATAAAGGATGTTGCAAGGGGGATGGGACTTGACCCTCGAATAGGTGATAAATTCCTGAATGCAGGAGTAGGTTTTGGAGGGTTTTGCTTTCCAAAGGATGTAAGAGCATTTATGAGAATCTCTGAGAAACTCGGATACAGATTCAACCTCTTAAAGGAGGTAGAGAAGATAAACGAACTTGCAAAAGAGCGGTTTGTTGAGAAGATAAAGGATGTGCTGTGGAATCTTCAGGGTAAAGTAATAGGGATTCTAGGGCTTGCATTCAAACCAAACACTGATGATATGAGGTATGCCCCATCGATAGACATAATAAATCATCTCCTTTCAGAGGGTGCAAAAGTTGTCGCATACGACCCTGTTGCTATGGAAAACGCAAGGAGGGTTTTGCCAGATATAGAGTATAGAGAAAACCCCTACGATGTTGCAGATGGAGCGGACTGTCTCGCCATCGTGACAGAGTGGGACGAGTTCAAAAATCTGGACATTGAAAAGATAAAGAGTCTCTTAAAGACGCCCATTATATTTGATGGGAGAAATATATTTAAAAAGGAGAAGATGGAGGAGCTTGGGTTTATATATAGGGGGATTGGGATATGAGAGCACAGACAACTTGGACGCAGATAGACACGGAAGAGGGAAGAGAGAAGAGAGAAGAGAGATGGGTGTTGTGGGGTATCCTGTGGTGTCAGGAGTTACCTCCTGACACAGGTCATTAAAATATTCAATTAGCAATGTCCCGCCTTTGGCGGGATCCCGCTTCTGCGGGGCAAAATTAGCAATTAGTATTTGTTCTTTATCTTTCAATTTTTAAATCTTTCAATCTTCAATCTCTTTGTGTTCTTTGTGCCCTTTGTGGTGAACAAATCTAAAATCTAATCTTTGTGCCTTGGTGTCTTTGTGGTGAAGAAGGAAAAGAAGGTTGTATGAATATCATTATCACAGGTGGTGCGGGATTTATTGGGTCGCATCTATGCGAATTCCTGCTTGCAAAAGGGAACAGGGTAATATGCATAGATAATCTCATAACAGGCTCACTTTTAAACATAGAACCCTTCAAAGACAATCCGAAATTTACATTCATAAATCAGGATGTTACAAGGTTTATATCTATAGATGGGAATGTGGACTGGGTTTTACACTTTGCCTCACTCGCGTCACCTGTCGACTATCTTAAACATCCTATCCAGACCTTGAAGGTTGGGGGGCTTGGTACACACAACACGCTTGGACTTGCACTTGCCAAGAAGGCACGCTTTTTACTTGCATCCACATCAGAGGTATATGGAGACCCGCTTGTAAATCCACAGAAAGAAGATTACTGGGGAAATGTAAATTGTATCGGACCAAGAGGTGTATATGACGAGAGTAAACGGTTTGCTGAGGCAATCACAATGGCATATCACCGCTATCATGGTGTTGATACAAGGATAGTTCGCATTTTCAACACATACGGTGAAAGGATGAGAGTAGACGACGGGAGGGTTGTCCCCAATTTTATATGTCAGGCATTGAGAGGAGAGCCCCTTACGGTATATGGCGATGGGGAACAAACGAGGAGCTTCTGCTATATATCTGATTTATTAGATGGTATGTGGAGGCTTATGCAGATAGAATATCACGAGCCACTGAATCTTGGGAATCCTGATGAGATAACCATATTTGAATTTGCCGAGCTTGTGCACAGCATTCTTCGAATAAACGGAGTGGTTGGTAATAGGTGTGAGATAGTATTTAAACCGCTCCCGGTAAATGACCCAAAGGTAAGAAGACCTGACATAACAAGGGCACGAGAGCTTCTTGGCTGGCAACCAGAGGTAAATCTGAGGGATGGATTGCAAAGAACGATAGGATACTTCAGGAGAAATATGGCTGACAGATAAGCGATTAAAATATTCTTTGTGAACTTTGTGGTAAATTGCGCCATCTCTCGGACAGGGACACCGTGCCTACCGGCAGGCAGGAGCCCTATCCCTACTCTGTCCCTTTATGCTTCAAATTTTCAATTTTCCTATCTCCTCCTCAAATAATTACCTTTTACTCACAACAGCCTGTCCCAGTAGATTTTATGTTTCTGCCGTGATACACCATGTGGCAATTCATTTCTCGCTTCCGATGGTGACTCAACATGATGGAGAAACATATTGGCAAAGGCATAATCAACAGCTTTTTTATGGATGGGTAATTTTTTCGCCTCTCCCACGCGGTAGTCGATCCCCTCAACGCTGGCGAATTTCCTCCTCATTTCTGGATTGACCTTCATTATTTCGATAATAAACCTTGCCATATGGGATGAGGCACCAAATTTAGGAAATCCAGAAGCCTTAGGATATCCATTCACCACAGTTATCCTGCCCTCAATACCAGCGACATCCTCTTTTGATTTTGCGTTGGGAAGGGCATATACCAAATTCGTTCTCACCTCTGGAATGAGATAAGCAAAGGAATGAGACTTTTCAAGCATCATTACCGCTTGTAGCACATTTCCCAGAACTAAATCTTTTTCATTCATAACTTAACCTTATTTTTCAATTCCTGCTTCTTTTTATAGTCTTCGATCGCAGCTTTTACTCCATCTTCTGCCAGTAGCGAGCAATGCATCTTAATTGGGGGCAAACCATCCAGTGCATTCGCCACAGTCCTGTTCGTTATCTTAAGCGCCTCTTCGATTGTCTTGCCTTTAACGAGCTCAGTTACCATAGACGATGTTGCAATCGCCGCTCCGCATCCAAAGGTCTCAAACTTTATATCTGTGATTACATCATCCTTGACCTTGATATAGATAGCCATAATATCACCACAAATGGGATTACCCGCCCTTCCGACACCATCTGCATTCTCTATCCTACCAACATTCCTCGGGTGCATGAAATGCTCCATCACCTTTTCTGAGTATCCCATCTTAATCCTCCTTCTCTACCTTTTCTAAAAGGCGACATTGCTCGTAGTTTTTTGACAATCGGCGGTAAAACTTCTATCACATGGTCTATATCCTCTTCGGTATTATTACGCCCCAGACTGAATCTAAGAGACCCGTGTGCTACCTCTGGTGGAATTCCAAGAGCCAAAAGAACATGAGAAGGCTCGAGTGTTCCAGATGTGCAAGCACTCCCACTCGATGCTGCAATACCTTCCAAATCCAGATTGAGTAGCATTGACTCTCCTTCCACATACTTCACGCAAATATTTAGAGTTCCTGCAAGTCTCTTTTCTGTATGCCCATTTATAATAACATCATCTATTTTTTCCACAATTGCCTTCTCTAACCTATTTCTTAAAGCCTTCAGTTTCTTTTCCTCTTTCTCCTGTTCTTCCATTGCAATTTCACAAGCCTTTGCAAGCCCAACAATTCCGGGAACATTCTCGGTTCCTGCTCTTCTATTTCTTTCGTGATGACCACCATGTAAAAGACTATTAATCTTTGTCCGCTTCCTAATGAAGAGAGCCCCCACTCCTTTAGGCCCATAAAATTTGTGACCTGATAGCGATAAAAGGTCTACACCGAGTTTGTTAATGGCTATAGGAATTTTCCCAACAGTCTGAACTGCATCAGTATGAAAATAAATTCGTGGTTTGTTATTCGTTATTCGTTGTTTGTTAATTTCTTGTAACATTTTACCTATTTCTCCTATAGGCTCAATCGTTCCTATCTCATTATTTGCATGCATAATAGTGATTAGAATTGTCTTATCAGTAATTGCATTCTTCAATTCATCCAAATCTACAATTCCATATTTATTAACGCCAATATATGTCACCCTAAATCCCTGTTTCCCAAGCCACCTACAGGTATTGAGCACCGCATGATGTTCTATCTTGGAGGTTATAATATGATTGCCCCTTTCTTTGTTGGCATAAGCAATCCCCTTAATTGCAAAATTGTCTGCCTCTGTACCTCCTGATGTAAAAATAATTTCTTCGGGTTTGGCGTTGAGTATCTTTGCTACCTTATCCCTTGCCACTTCTTTGGCCTCCCGTGCCTCCTGTGCAAACTTATAGATACTTGAGGGATTGCCATACTCTTTATTAAAGTAAGGCTTCATTGCCTCTACTACTCTTTCATCTGTTGGGGTGGTAGCGTTATGATCCAGGTATATAAACCTACCCATATTCTCACCTCCTTCTGGACAACCTCTTCTTGTGCATTTTAGCCATATCTTCCAAAGTTATTGAATCAAGGACCTCTAACATCGCTTTTTTTAGTTTTTCCCAGATCTCGTGTGTGACACACACATCAACCCGATCACATATTTTTGGGTCATCTACACATGCCACCAGTGAAATCGGTCCTTCCACGGCTTGAATTATCTGGCTTAATTTAATTTCTTTGGGCAATTTTGCTAAACTAAATCCTCCGTGTTGTCCTCGCATACTTTGAACTAAACCTGTGGACACGAGGGCGGTCATTATATGTTCAAGATACCTTTCTGAAATTTCTTGCCTTCTGGCTGTATCCTTCAGTAACACTGGTCCCTTTCCATAATGAAGAGCTAAATCCAACATTGCCCTGGTACCATAGCGCCCTCTTGTAGAAAGTTTCATCCCCCCTCCAAGATTACTTTTATCATCATTTTAGTGATATTATAACATAAAAGAAAAGATTTGTCAAGTAAAAAATTTCTGCCTGCCGATCTACGGCTTTTTATTGCTGCTGTGGAAAATACAAGAAATTGATATTGGTTTTATGACCTCCTAAGTCATTGAAAAACAGTAACCTAAAAATAGAGCTATGACGCTGATAGTTGTTAAATATATAAGCAAAGTTTTGATACCAAATTCCTTTCTCAAAACCAGAATTGTTGCCCAACTGGTGACAGGACCTGCCAGAAGCAGCACCATCCCAGCACCTGCATTCAATCCCTGCGAGAGAAAAGCATGAACAAGTGGGACAGAGGCAGTAGAGCATATATACATCAAAAGACCAAACACGAGTGCAAAAAGGTAGCCCAAGCCACCCGAAAGCCAGTTTCCAATAAAATTGCCAATAGGCGTCACGGTCGCTATGAGAGATGCCAAAATTAAACCTATGAATAGTTCTAAACCAATCTCCTTTGGCATTTCAATAAACGCATATCTAAAGACTTCCTTAATCTTGATTATGTTTATTTTCCACAGACTAACGTCTGGGGCTACAAAATATTTCTCTGGTTCATCTGCAAAAACCCGCGCACAATGGGAGGAACAGAAATAGTAACTTTTACCATTGTATTCTATCTTTGCCGTGCCCTCTTTAGCCACGTCCATCCCACATACAGGGTCCACTGCCGTTTCATCCTTGCTCTTTTGCCTAACTTTAAGAAGATTTCCGATACTGCCTATAATCACCCCCATAAGGATTACTGAAAAGAATATATAGACAGTAAAAGTCACGCCCAGTAACCTGTAGGTCACAAGAAGAGCCGTTAAAGAGGTTGCAGGTGTAGCTACGAGAAAAGCCAGTACCGGTCCCAGTCTCGCCCCTTTCTTATGGAAACTTATGGCGACAGGTAATGACCCAACACAGCATATTGGCAGAACCATACCGGCGAAGGTTGAGTAAAGAATAGGAATTATTCCACGCCTGCCCAGATACCTCTTTATCCAACCGGTTGGGACAAATTCGTAAACTAACCCACTCAAAAAAAATCCAAATAAAAGAGCAGGCAATATCTCGATGATATAATGCTTGAGAACAAGAAGAAATTGAATAATCATGCTATTAAGACAGCACCGCAAAGGGTGCACGGTAAGTTTTCTGATTTAACTACTTTAATATTCAGGTCTAAATTTCTCAAAGTCTGGAATACATCTATTCCACATGCCTCCATAGAGGGCCTTGCCTTGTGTGGGTATCTACACGGTCTTTTCACATCACAACTATCACAAAAAGAACAAGGACCTGCTGCCATTCCAAATGCCCTGTAATAGCCCTCCAAAAACATATCCCTTTCAATCTCCGCTACAACCTCTCGAATTTTATATCGTAATCTGTCCTCTTCTTCTGGAGCTGCATCATAGGTTATAAGAAGTGCCTTTGAATAATGTTCAATCATCTTTTTAGTATAATCTGGTGTGGGTGAGTATGGTGGGCAGGTGAGACATTGCCTGTACTCACCACATCCATACTGACACTTAATTCTAACCCATGACGCGGTGACTATTTTGTTTGCGTCTATAATCTTTGCCACAGACGCGCCACTATCAATCGCCTTCTTAATATATTTACCCATAACCTTCATTCTGGTAATTACCGGAATGTCGGAATATCACTCCGTTGTTCTTATCTCCTCAATAAGACCCTCTATCTGCTGTAATATCTTGACAATCCTGTCATACTTTAAGCGGTAAACTGTAGATTTGCCCTGCTTTTGATACTCAACTATGTCAATTTCTCGCAATGTGCGAAGATGATCAGAGACTGTCTTTACACTTCTGTTGAGTTCTATAGCAAGTTCAGTGGGAGTGGCTTTCTTCATCTTATATAGCAACTTAACAATGGCGTAGGTTTTGGGATTTCCGAGGACTCTGAATATTCGGGTGGAGCGATATTCTGTCTCTGGCATATCATGCCACTCTATGTCCGCTTTTCTATCAACCATTTTTGTTATTCCATCATTCCGGTAATTACCAGAATGACGGTTATTTTCTTTCACACAATTTCATACGAATACTTTATCTCGCATCCCTTTGCAAGCATTGTTGACACTGAACAATACTTCTCCTGAGAAAGTGTAATAGCCTTCTTCACCTTCTCCTCTGCAATATCTTTCCCCTTAAATATGTATTTAATCTCAATCTCCTTATAGGCCTTCGGATGCTCCATTTTCCTTTCTCCCCGGAGTTTAATTTCTAACCCGCTAATTTCAACTCCCATTTTCTTCAAGATAGACACCACATCCATCCCCGTGCATCCGCCGAGTGCAATCAATACAAGTTGCATAGGGGTGGGTCCTTTCCCTTTGCCTCCAAACTTTGGGATAGTATCCATAAGAACCTGATATCCCGAACCAGAGATCCCCGTAAACTCCATATCACCTGACCATCTGACTATTGTCTCAATCACTCTACCCTCCTTGATTTTAACCATAGAGTTGCTTGATAGCGACTTTCGGTTGCCTTGCTGTGACATTTATACTTCCTATCCATTGGAGTGCATCAGCTTGCTGATGTAAAGAGAAGAGGTGCAGTAGCAAGCTACTGCACTCCAAGATCTTGTTCCAACTAAAGAAAAAATGGCAATCCCTAAGGAACTTTCTTGAAGTATTTGCTGGCTGTTACACTTCTTCTTCCACTCTTGTAGTAGACCACTACCTCTTTACACCTGCAACCTAACTCACTGTATCTTGACTCTATCTCGGTATGGGGGATCAAGATAGCGTCCTTTATGTGACCTTGAGTATACTCCTCTTTAGATCTCACATCGAGCAAGACAAAACTCTCCCCGCGTTTAATCTTCTCCATTAGTTCTTGTGGAGTAATATCTGAATAACCCTTCTGCTGAGGTGTCTCTGTCCTTTTTTAATACAACAATCTGTCAAGAGCAAAGGTATTACTATGCCAAAAAAACAGCGCGCATCTTTTTATTATATATTATATCTTCCACAATGTCAAGTGTTTTTATCAGGAATACGGTTCAAGTTAATCAAACAGCGAAAAGACGGTTTTTAAATATACCTCTCTACCCGGCAACGGATAATATTCACGGGTCTGGTATTTTTTATCAAATATATTGTTTATACTGAGTGAGAGGTCAATATTTTTCACCTTCCTTCCGACTGAGAAATTTACCAGAGTATAGGCTGGCAGTTCGTGGAGGAAACCAAAATCATCCTCCCATTCCACTTCATCGGTATAACTAATATCGCTGTTACACCTTATACCAAAAGCGCTTCCAGATAACTGATATGTAAATCGATGGGGTGGACTGTACATCAGCGTTTTATAATCACTTTCCCCTTTTTTGCCCTTGGACTCCAGATAGTTATATTTGAAAGAATTACAAGTTCCTAAAATTCCCAGAATCTCAACAACGGCCTCCATTGTTCTGTTGTAGGATTCACCAATGTTGGAAGGACGCCATTTCTCATAATTCGGGTCAGAGTCAACTTCTGCCCACTCTATAAGATTTCTTATCTGATTCTTAGAGAGAGTAATCCCGCCTGTTATATTTTTTACTTTATATTCAATCCCGATATCGTAGCCCCATCCTGTCTCCGGCAAGAGGTTTGGATTTCCTTTTGTATCCCCGGCAGGTCCCCATTCTGATGCTGGCCAACTCGAATAAGGCGAATACAGGTCTTCAATACCAGGGGCCCTAAATGCCCTTCCCAATGTTGATGAAAGTTTCAGGTTTTCTGAAACCCTGAAAACCAGTGCAAATCTTGGATTGGTTACTCCGCCGAATACAGAATGATGGTCGTATCTTATCCCTGATACAAACCTGAGAAACCCTTTAGAAAGGATGTTCTGGGTGAATACTGACCAGTTTTGAGTGGATTTTGAGACGGTGTTTTCGCCAGAAGTCTGTTTTGTAAATTCATTCCATTGTATATTATATCCAATTACAAACCCTGAGGGCAAATTTATCTGCGTATCTCCTCCATATGTCTTACCCCTGGAATCGTCATCTATATTTGCTGAGCCGCACTTATATCTGGTATCGATGTAGCTGTTATTGATTTTTATGCTCAAAAAATCTCCTCGTCTGTATTCCATCTCTCCATATCCCTTTGTTCTCCACTGTCTTGCATCGAGAAACTGTGCCTTTCTCTCGTTCTCTCCGTCGTATCTCTCGATTGGGGTGTAATTCATACCAGGGACACCAAGTTTACTATCATGCCATAGCAACCTGCCTCTAACACTGCCCCGATTTTTAAATCCTGCAAGGAATGAGAGAAAAACATCCCTGCCATTGTAATCACTGTTTTCTCTGAAACCAGCGGTTTTTTCCTTGTTGATAACAAAGGCAACATCAATATTGCTTTTTTTCAAACAGGAGTTGAAACTAATCCTTTGTGTATTAAAGCTTCCTGCAGAAAGAGATAGGAAAGTGTTGCGGTTTTTGAGGGTCTTTTGTGTTATAATGTTTATTACCCCTCCAAGTGCACTCGTGCCGTACAAGGCTGATATGGGTCCTTTCACGATTTCTATCGATCCTATATAATCTGTAATTATCGCATCAAGGTCAGCAGTGCCAAGGAAAGGGTCGTTGAGTGGTTGTCCATCGAGCATTACCAAGACATGTCTTGATGTATTGCCTCCCTCCCTCAATCTCGCACCCCGCTCTGCACCTCTTGTGCCACGACTTGCCACATTTATCAGGATTTTTTCAAGTATCCCGGCAGCAGTTATTGCATTATGTTTGTTTATCTCCTCTCTGGTCACGAGTACTACATTGGTGGGAAGCCAAAAGAGAGGTAATTTTGTTCTTGTGGCTGTAATCACCAATTCCTCCATTTCATAGAAAGGAATTGTGTCTGCGGAAGCAATGCATAATGCTATTATAAGTATGTTCATCATTCCCTCCTTTAAAATTATCTTTAACAGGGATTGAAAGAGAATGTAAGAGATAAAGGAACAAAGAAAAATCTCTTTCTATCTCTTAAGATCCCTGTTAAAAAGAAAAATAAAAAACCCGGGTGATATGCCCGGGTAAAAATCCTCCCGGACCCCACCCTCGAGGGTCCAAAGGAAAGTATTTCTGGCAGGCATTCCGAGTATAACGGCAGCGGGGCTCTGTCGGACTTTCACCGTGCTTTCCCTGCCTTTTTGCTATTCCGTTTTCAGCCTTTGCATGTATTCTCTCGCTGCATTGGCGATATCAACTATATCGGGATATTCTCTTATAATTCTAGCAAATTGCCATTTTGCCTTTTTCTTTCTGCCAATAGAGACCAATTTTAGACCGGCTTCCAGCAACTCTATTGCCTGTTTTCTCAGTCTTTGTTCCTGTGCTGCTGACAACTTTTTTCTCGTTTCTACCCTATTCCGCGGAAATTTATCTTCTCTCCTTAAGCCCATACGGCGTAGTTTCGTCTCTATGGATTTTCTTGTAACTTCAAAGTGTTTGGCGAGTTCGCCATTACTCATATAAAGGAAGTTGTCCCTTATAAAAGCCATATCCGCTTCAGACCATTTCTTCGCCATCTACGCCTCCTTTCTACCTGTCCATACGGCCCTACGGCTCGTATGAGATGCTGTGCATCGGTAGACAGGCCAAACTTTTCATATGTATATATGTATATTGTAATCCGCTGACATTATACCACAGAATTTCTGAAAAGTCAAGTTTTTTCGTATTCGGGCAAAATAACCCAAAAATCTCCCCAGCAAATGCAGTGGTCTTGCATCAAATCTTTTTCCCTTGACTTACCACCTGTTTTATGTTATAATTGGTTTCAGGTGGAAAATCTGCGGGAATTTGTGCCAATTGACAAAATAATATGAGGAGATATCTTGACCCACATATAATAGCACGAATGACATCGCTCGAACTGAAGGTACGTACAGTGGTTGACGGTTTCCTCGTCGGTATACATAAGAGTCCGTATCACGGCTTTTCGCAGGAATTTGTTGAACACAGACAATATATGCCCGGCGATGAGCCACGCTATATAGACTGGAAGGTATATGGCAGGACAGATAGGTTATATCTCAAACAGTTTGAGGAGGAGAGAAATCTGCGTGCCTATATTATGCTGGATAGTTCAAGCTCAATGGCGTATAGGCAGACCGGTGCTATGACCAAGTGGGAATATGCCTCCATAATTGCTGGATCGTTTGCATATATACTGATATTAAACAAGGATGCAGTTTCTATCTCTCTATTTGATACACATACGAGGAGATTTATTCCCCCTTCTACTACCCGTGCAGGCCTTTCAAGAGTTTTCGATACACTGGAGGAGTCTTCTCCTAATGGCAAGACGAGAATAAGCAAGGCAATAGAAGAATTATCCGAGAAGGCAAAACGAAGGGCATTTGTTCTTTTGTTCTCAGATCTCTTTGATAATGAGGATATAACTATAAGTTCTCTTGTAAACCTGCATGCACGAGGAAATGAACTGGTAGTTGTCCAGATATTAGACCCTGCAGAGAGGGAATTCCCATTTAGGGGGTCGATGAGGTTATATGATATGGAGACAGGCGAAGAGATCCTTATAGACGCAAACTCCACAAGGGACAAATATAAGGAGAATATGAATACATTTCTTGCAAAGATAAAGCGGGAGTTATGGCGGAATAACATAGATTATATCACAGTAGATACAAATACCCCAATAGAAAAGGTGCTGTATTTTATATTTAAAAGAGAAAGGGTGTGAGTGCCTATGTTCTTCTCATCACCTTTATATCTTTTGGCGCTATTATCCTTGCCTATCCCGTTTATTCTACACCTCTTTGAGAGAAGAAGGAGGATTCGGGTTGAGTTTTCATGGCTTCACATAGTGGAAGAGTCCATAAAGGGAGGAAACCTCTTCCTTAAGTTGAAAGAGTGGATTCTGCTAGCTATAAGGACGCTTACACTACTCTTTCTGACATTTGCTTTTGCAAATCCGCTGATAAGAACGGAAAAAGGGATTATTATCGTTGATGATTCCTATGATATGTTTGCAAGGGATGGAAATGGAATCCTGTTTGATAAGGCAAAAGATACAGCAGAAAAACTTGCAGACGACAAAGGCTTTAATATTGTCCTCTCATCGGGCAGACAATATACATCCCGCATACTTCCGACATACAGAATGTTTCAGGCCCCTGACATAGAAGGAAGGAATATTGTATTCATTACATCGAAGTCCCTTCCGCAGGCGAAGGGTGCCATTGTGGTAGAGGGGGAGAAAAATCTTCTCTCCATTGACACGCTATATTTAAAGGATCCGCTTCCACAGGCAGGTTCAGACAACACGATCCTTGTGGGAATCACGAACCACGGAGAATATGAGATTCGAAGAACCGTTTCTGTTCATTATCTGGGTGACAGTGCGTACATAGATGTCTTCCTGCCCCCCGGGCAGACCTATATCTCCTTTCCTCTGAGATTTAAAAGGACAGGGACCTATTCAGGCTATGTGGATATTGGAGACGATGCCCTTTCTATAGATAATCTCAGGTATTTCTCCTTTCAACTCCCTAAAAAAATGCAGGTTGGTATAGTTGAAAAAGATAGCGGTATGTCTTTTTATATTGAGAAGGCATTATCGCCGGAAGGGATAGAGACATCTATTGAGATAAAGAGAACTATATACCCGAGGTTACCCTCTGCAGATGTTCTTATATTTGTGAATGTGCCATATATAGAAAGTGGTATACCTTCTATAATCTTTACGGAAGGCAAATATGGACAGGGTTCAAAGGATTCCTTCCTCTCACTTAAGGATATAGACAGGACTCACCCAGTATTCTCTATCTTTAATGATGCCTGCATCGGTGAAATTACTACCCGAAAAATTTACAGAAGCGCAATTAACAAGATAGAAGGTAAAAGAATAGCATCTTTTTCGGATGGGAGAGAGGCAATTGTGGAGAGGGAAGGCAACCTCTTTTTTCACTTCCTTTCCTCTGTAGAAAATACCGATATAGTATTGTCTCCAAATTTTCCACCACTTCTTTATCGTATGGTAAGATATCTGAAAGAAGGGGTAGAGTATCCTACGATGATACCATGGGGTAGAGATACAAGATTAATCGTAAAAGAGAATCGCACATACGAGATTTCTCTTCTTACTGGAGACGAACGGTGGAGAATATCTCCACTTGTGGATAAGGATGGCCTTTGTCTCAGGTTTACCTTCCCATATCCCGGCATTTACAGTATTGATAAGGTAGCAAATATCGCAGTAAATATTGACAGGCAAATGTCCACAGTACACCCCTTAAAGGAGGGTATGGGGAAGACCTCCCTTAAGAAATGGTTCCTCCTCATCTGCCTTTTTCTTGTTTTTATTGAGATGTCCATAAGAAATATAAAACCCTGAAATATGCTTATTCTTTTTTATATCCTTCTCTTGGATACTACTGTATCTTACTCTGCAGAAAGGCTCTTCTATGACTTTGAAGAGGATAGAATCTTGCTTCTCGGAAGTGCGAGAGTAAACTATAAGAATACAGTGGTTCTATCGGACAGTCTTATATACGACACAGAAACAAGAGATGTTGTGGCATATAAGAATCCTATCCTATGTATAGATAAAGACACAACATACGGCAGAAATATGGCATACAACCTGAATTCGAGAAAAGGAATCACTGTTGACGGTAGGAGCAGGGTAGAGAAGGGATGGTTCGAAGGTAGAATAGTGAAGATGGTTGCCCCGAAAACACTGAATGTGGAGAGCGGAAGATTCACTACTTGTAACCTTGCCTCTCCACATTACTACTTCTGGGCAAAATCTCTAAAGGTATATGTAGATGATATGGTCTATGCAAAACCTGTAGTACTTTTTGTTCAGGACATACCTGTCTTCTTCCTGCCGTTTTGGTTCTTCCCGATAAAGAAAGGAAGGTCGTCCGGACTTCTGTATCCACAAATTGGAAGGAATTCCACACTTGGTAGATATGTAAAGAATATTGCCTATTACTGGGTTATATCAGATTATGCAGACCTCACAGTAGGTGTTGATTATATGGAGAAGAAGGGAGTGGCAGTAATTCTCTCTTCAGCATGGCTTTATAAACCGAGGCTGTCAGGAAACATTGCTGCCCAGTATGTAGATGAGAACGGGGTGAAGAGAAGGTGGAAAGCAAAGCTTTTCCACCGCCATAACCTGCAAGACGGAACAATCGTAATGGCAAAAGGAGATTTTGTAAGCGATGAATCCTTTAATATAGATTATGAGGATAATGTTGTGAGAGAACTGGAGCAGGTGCTTACATCCTTTATCTCTCTGTCTAAGAGATTTGGTATACTTTCTACAGGTCTTGTAGTAAGGGAGATAAGGGATATCAAAACCGAAAAGCGGTGGGGAGATTATCCCAAAATTACCCTATCTCTTCCATCTATGGGGGCCTTTGGGGGACATCTCTCTTATTCTGGAGTCGTACTGAATTCTATCACCCAGCAAGACAACGAGAGAAAGAGTGAGAACAATCTGAGATTTACCCTGCCGAAGAAGCTGTGGTATTTCAATGTTTCACCCTGTGTGGGTGCAAGGATTTTTCTCACTGACACAGAAGACGGAATTTCAGTCGAGAACTTCTATAATGGTTCTATGGGTATTGGAACAGTCCTGTACGGTAGGTCTATAATAAGAAATCCTGAGATAAGGCATACCATAGGACCATCTATTCATTATAGTTTCTCCAGATTTGGTGATTCATACAGGAGAAATTTAGGCGTATCCGTACGGAATGACTTTTATCTACTGTTTCTGGCGGGAAGGAAAATCAATTTAGGCAGAGCAGATATTAGCACAAATTGGAATTTTGACAATAAAAGATGGAATCCCGTGGTAATTTCGTTCAACACTTCACTAACACGGGGCATCTCATTAAGGGGAGGAGGGTTATGGAATACATATATAGGTAGTGTATACGGGAAATACCTTGTGACCACTTATACCTTGTCGCGGGGTGATTTCAGGGCGACACTCACATATAATATAAGGGAAGGAAGCGACGAAAGTGTATGGGGAAGCATCTATATGAATCCAACAAGAGGGTGGAGGGTTGAAGGAGGTATACGATATAATATCAGAAATGCTAATATTATAAATGAATATGTTTCTCTCAAAAGGGATTTGCACTGCTGGGAACTGCAATTCAATTATCAAAGATACGGAGAGAGATGGAATTACGATTTCAAACTTCGGATAAAGGCAATCCCGGAGATTAAGGTTGGCAAAGAAATTGTGAAGATGCTACTCGGCGATTAAAAATTTATCGAAAAGGTCTCCGAAAAAATCCCCAGAGACCTCTGATTGGAGATTTCTACACTTTTTCAGAAATCTCATAAAAAAACTTGACATATACAAATTTTTGTGTTATAATTACTGACTTGAGAAAGCAGTATTCTCAATATGTAGGGTTACATATATCCATGTTTATAACTTAGGATTTAATCTAAGGAGGTATATATGGCGAAAGAAAAGTTTGAGCGTAAAAAGCCGCATATAAATATAGGTACCATAGGGCATGTAGACCATGGAAAGACTACATTGACATCGGCTATCACAAAGGTGCTTGTCCCGAAAGGGTTTGCAAAATTTACTGCTTTTGATGAGATTGACAAAGCACCGGAAGAAAAAGCAAGAGGTCTAACTATTCAGCTATTTCATGGTGAGTATGAAACAGACAAGCGTCACTATGCACACATAGATTGCCCCGGACATGCCGACTATATCAAAAATATGATTACCGGCGCGGCACAGATGGACGGTGCCATACTTGTGGTTTCAGCTGCTGATGGCACACAGCCCCAGACAAGGGAGCATATTCTTCTCGCACGACAGGTGAATGTACCTGCAATAACAGTGTTTATAAATAAAACAGATCAGGTGGATGACCCTGAAATTCTCGATATAGTAGAACTGGAAGTAAGAGAGCTTCTCACAAAATACAACTTCCCTGGGGATGAGATACCTATAGTAAAAGGAAGCGCATTGAAGTGTCTTGAATGTCCAACGCCCGATTGCGAAGATTGCAAACCAATATTAGAACTTATGAATGCAATAGATGAATACATTCCCACCCCGGAGAGAGATATTGACAAGCCATTCCTTATGTCTGTTGAGGATGTATTCTCCATAACAGGTAGAGGAACCGTGGCTACTGGAAGGGTAGAAAGGGGGAAATTGCACGGGGGAGAGGAGGTTGAGATTGTGGGCTTCAAACCTACAAAGAAGACGGTTGCTACATCGCTTGAGATGTTTAGAAAGATCCTTGATGAGACCGTTGCAGGTGATAATATAGGTATACTGCTCAGAGGAGTGGAAAAAGACGAGGTTGAGAGAGGTATGGTTATCGCAAAACCGGGTAGTATAACTCCACATACAAAATTCAAGGCACAGATATATATATTGACAAAAGAGGAAGGTGGTAGACATACTCCATTCTTCAACGGTTACTCCCCACAGTTCTATTTCAGAACGATGGATGTGACAGGACATATTGAGCTTCCAAAAGGTGTTGAAATGGTTATGCCGGGAGATAATGTAGAATTGAATTGTAGTCTTATATCTCAGGTAGCAATGGAAGAAGGTATGAGGTTTGCGGTAAGGGAGGGGGGCAGAACGGTTGGGGCTGGTGTTGTGACGAAGGTTATAGCGTAAACTTAACTGGTAGACCAAGAATAGTGCACAGGACGTAAGAGCTATACTACATATATTGTCTCGTTTGCTTTCACCGCCTGTGGATATAGAAATACACACCAGAGGCGGTGATATTTGGAATATTCATTTCTTACATACAGTAAGATTATGGCAGAGAAGATTCGTATAAGACTAAAGGCTTACGACCACACACTGCTGGACCGCTCTTGTAAAGAGATAGTTGAAAATGTAAAAAGAACAGGCGCAAGGGTATCTGGACCTATACCGTTACCAGTTGATCGCAGCCTGTATACAGTTTTGAAGTCCCCACATATAGATAAAAAGTCCCGAGATCAGTTCGAGCTGATAATACACAAAAGGCTGCTTGACATATACGAACCAACAGAGAAGACCATGGATACTCTGCGTAAACTCAATCTACCCGCAGGTGTGGATGTTGAGATAAAGGTATAGAGTTCTGACTGGCTATACTGGACTCTATTCCCGAATTAGAAACTTTCTATATTTCCTTAAGTTTATGGTATTTTGGGACATGAAGGCTATTCTCGGTGAAAAGATAGGAATGACCCAGATCTTCGACGACAAGGGGAATGTTATACCTGTAACGGTCGTGAGATGCAATAGCACTGTTGTTGTGGGTATACGCACTAAAGAAAAGGATGGTTATAATGCAGTCGTATTGGGATATGGAGTGGCAAAACATCCCAATTTGCCATATCGTGGAATCTTCAAAAAACTGAACATAGCTCCTGTGAAGATTATGAAAGAGATAAGAAGGGAGAATACAGAGGGAATAAACATCAGGGATGTTATGACTGTTTCCCAGTTTAAGGTCGGTGAAATGGTATGTGTAACAGGTATATCAAAAGGTAAGGGATTCCAGGGACCTATAAAGCGGTGGGGATTCACTCGTGGTCCTATGAGCCATGGCTCTAAGTCGCATCGTGTCCAGGGGTCT
>JAYENM010000081.1:0-3762 GCA_034722095.1 Caldifarciminota bacterium
ATGAGCATCCTGCAAATAATGCACCAATAAGTGCAGAACGACTTGACACAGGAACATGTGGCACAACTTTGTAAAACCAAAAGAGGAAGACAACTGTGATTACAAGGGAGACGAATATCCCTACTCCTCCCCAAAGCCAGGATATTCCTGATATGTTTCGTCCCATAAGCTCAATATTTAGTGTACGCATAAACGAGATGAACGCAGTAAATCCAAACGATATTCCAAAGGCTATTATAAATATTGGAATAACCAGAAGTGATAGGAGTTTCCGCTTCCAGAATGACCACCTCTCTTTTACATTCCATATTCTATCTATTGCCTGTATTGTTGCATCAAGGAAGAGCCCTGCACTCCAAAGGAGGAATATGACACTGATAATTCCAACAGAGACTCTTCTATTTATGAGTCCATTGAGTAGCGCAACAACAGGCTGGGTTACTACAGGCATCCATGTTTCAAAAAAGTTTATCATCGCATTGTACACAATGTCGGAGGACTGGGCGATGAATGTAAGAATGGTGGTTGCCAAAAGCAGAAGAGGAACTATTGACATAACCAGATAGAAAGAGAGAGAACCTGCAAGCAACATTCCACCATGGTCATAGGTAAATCTCTTTTGGATTAAAAAAAAGAAGCGATAAAACCCAGAGATAACAGAGCCCATCTTTTTTAGCTTATATTTAAGGTTGAAATGCCTTTTCATTTATCTCAATTACTTTAAAATAAAACCTGTCCACATTATCCCAATCACGACCAGGAGTGGTTGTGCAAAAATGTGATTTTCCCATGTTGCGGACAGGAATAAACCTTGTCCCTACAGTGTAGGGACAACCCTTGCCATACGGCTCTGTGAGTGGTTGTCAGCAGGAGAGCCTTTAATGTCGATTGTGATGGAGTTAAGGCGTAAGCCTTTTATCTAAAATCCTTACGGATTAACTCCAATCTACCTGTCCATACGGATGCTGTGCATCGGTAGACAGGCTTGCTGCTCCATACGGATGCTGTGCAACGGTTGTTTCTGCACAGCCTGAGGAGGTTGCTCCTACCATCACCCCCTTACCCCATTTTGCATCTCTCATCTCTCATCCCTCATCCCTCTTCTCTCGTCCCATCACACTATCTCCAGACTCATATCAACCACAGGCGCTGAATGGGTTATTGTCCCGATGGATATATACTGAACACCTATTTTTGCTATCTCCCTTATATTTTCAATCTTTACCCTGCCTGATACCTCTAATTCCGGTAATCGGTAACCGGTAATCGGTAATCGGTCCCTTATTTCTACTGCCTTTTTAATATCCTCTATACCCATATTGTCAAGCATAATTCTCTTTACATTCGCTAATTTGAGTGCTACCTTAAACTCGTCAAGATTCTTTACCTCTACTTCAAAAGGCTTATCTATTGTGAGATTCTCTATCCCATGCACAACTTTGAGATGGTTGTCTTTAATGAGTATCGCATCGTACAATCCAAAGCGGTGGTTCTCTCCACCCCCTATCTTGACTGCGTATTTTTCAAGTTCTCTCAAGAGAGGCGTCGTTTTGCGTGTATCAAGGAGTTTTGTCCCTGTGCCTTCAATTTCCTTTGCGAATCTTCTGGTAAGTGTTGCTACACCTGATAGATGAGAGAGAAAGTTGAGAGCCACCCTCTCCCCGGAGAGAATAGCCCTTGTGCTTCCTTTGATTTTTGCGACCTTCTGGTAAGGAATAATATCATCTCCATCCTTTGCTGCATCGAACTCTATATCGGGGTCAAGTGTGCGGAAAACAAGTTTTGCTACATCTATACCACACAAGATACCCTCTCCTTTCGCTACTATGACAGCCTTTACAATAGTATTCCCCTGCCTGATACACTTCATCATTGCATCGGTGCTGATATCACCAGTACCTATATCCTCCTCCAATGCCTTCTTTACTGTTGACTCAATATCCATAATTTATTGGTCATTGGTCATTAGTCACTGGTCATTGGGCATTAGTCATTGGGCGTTGAGTGCCTTACCAATAGAGTTTATGATACCTACCATATCCCTCCGCAATGTTAGCTCCGATAGAATCAACCGCCCTTACAAACTGCCTTCCTACTGTCACTCTGGCAAAGACACCCCACTTAATGCAAGTAAACCAAACTCTGTCTGCAAGTTCTTCTGCAATCTTATAAACCCTTAAATCCTCCAATTTCTTGACCATTTCACCCCCTAATGCCTAATGCCTGATGCCTAATGACTCCCTCTTATACGCCTCCTCGCGCATCCTGTTCACATAATCTTTAGACTCAAAAGAGTATGTAAATCTTGAGGGGATATTGTATCTCCCTTCAATTATCGCCACTGTATCCTCTGTCATAACCAGTTCCTCATCCGTTGGAATTACAAATATCTTTATCTTTGAATCATCAGAAGAGATTAAGAACTCGTGATTTCTTGAAACTGCTTTTCTATTTCTCTCTGTATCAAATTTAATACCCAGTTCCTCCATTCCCTGCAGACAATTTTTGCGGAGTTCCCATGCAAGTTCGCCCGCTCCTGCCGTAAAAACGATCGCATCGACCCTTCCAAGGAGTGCTATATATGCACCTATATACTTCTTTATCCTGTGGCACTCAACATCAAACGCAAGTTTTGAGCGCTGATAGGATATCTGGGTCTTAAGTATGTCCCGCAAATCTGTATATTCCCCAGTAATACCAAAAAGTCCACTCTTTTTATTCAGAATATTTACAACCTCCTTTGCTGTAAGATTCTCTCTCTCTGCAATATATGAGACTATTGCCGGATCTATATCGCCGGACCTTGTTCCCATAACAAGCCCCTCAAGAGGTGTAAATCCCATAGAATGGTCGTAGGCTTCTCCTTTCTTTATTGCTGTAAAACTCACACCATTACCAATATGGCAGGTGACAAGGTTTGTCTCCTTAATAGGCTTATTAAGAAGGACTGCCGTCCTTCTTGACACATAGAGATGCGATGTGCCGTGAAAACCATATCTCCTTACTCCATACTTCTCGTACCATTCATAAGGAACTGCATATATGTATGATTCTGGGGGTATTGTTGAGATAAAAGCCGTATCCATAACAGCAACATGAGGACAGGATGGGAATAGTTCCATTGCTGCCCTTATGCCGAGTATATTTGGCGGGTTATGCAGTGGTGCAAGTTCCTTCAACTTCTCAAATGTATTAAGCACATCCTCTGTTATAAGGACAGAGTGTGTCAACTTTTCGCCCCCGTGAACAACCCTGTGTCCCACACCCTGGATTAATGAAAAATCTTCCACTACACCCGTCTCTTTCAAAGTCTCCATTATCAGCCTTATTGCTTCTCTATGCGAAGGGCATTCCTCTTCCTTTTTGTATGGCTTTCTCCCCGGAACCTCATGGTTTATAAAACTGCCCCCTACTACAACTCTCTCAACTATCCCCTTTGCAAGGGAAAGCTTCTCATCCCAGTCATACAGCTGGTACTTCACCGAAGAACTACCACAATTCAGAGTGAGTATGAGTCTCATCAGTCCTCCTAATACAGAGTTTTGTAATGTCAAAAATTTAACCACAGAGAGCACAGAGAATTATAGAGTAATAAAGAAATCGTTCGAAGAATCCTGTGGACAGGAGATTTTCACCCCTCCCCTCTGTGACCTCTCGCAAAATTAACCTCTTTATCCCGTTTTTTAGTCTTCCTACATTGAAATTTATTAGTTAAAAACAGGGATTGCCTGCCTGACGGTAGGCAGGAAAGAGAATTTGTAG
>JAYENM010000082.1:0-3744 GCA_034722095.1 Caldifarciminota bacterium
AAGAGGAGGAGCCGAAACGACTCATAGTTACCCAGGGGCACAGTAAAGATCAGCGCCCGGACCTCAAACAGTTCCTGCTACAGACCCTGTGTGTAGAGCGGAACATCCCCGTGCTCGGTGGTTGTGAGAATGGGAACGAGTCGGACAAGACCATTAACAACAAGGCTCTATTTAAACATATTGTTGCTTAGAGGGCCATTCCCCATATTGCCCTTGGCGACAGTCTAAAAGCTTTGTCCCAACGGTTTTCATGAGTTTTAGTAAGGATCGCCTAAACATTTCGCGTCATTTATGTATGGAATCGAGTTCGTTTGTTCGCTCTATAAATTGGTGCCATGACAAGTAATGGTTCAGATAGGGTTGATAGCCGCTCATGGTAAGCATGTGAATTTTCACGCAAATTACCCCTTTAGAGGCCTGATTTTTCAGGCAAATTACCCCCCCCGTTTTCACGGATATTACCCCCCCGTTTTCAAGTAATTGACCCCCGGGCGCACTGGAAGGATATATATGGCATCATGAGTCCAGTCTATATGACAGGAGGCTGGACGAATGGTAAGGAGGAAAGTCACAGTGCGCGATGCAGGAGAAGTTCTAGAACACTGGCAAGCGGGGCGAAGCGTCAAGGCAATTAATCGCAGTCTGGGGGTAAGTCGCCCCACCATACGCAAGTACAAAGCCATAGCTGAGGCTCACGGTTACAGGCCTGGCGGTTCACCTCCACCGGAGGGATGGAGGGCATTCCTGGAAAAAGTTGCACCTGAACTGTTCAACCCAAGCGCAGGGTCGGCGATGTTCGCTGAGCTCCGTTCCCACCATGATGCAATCCAAGAGGGGCTCAAGCAGACTACAGCCATGACCACATGGCAGAGGTTGCGGGAGGATGTTGAGCTTCAGGCCTCCTACAGTAGCTTCTACCGCTATGTGAGAAAGCATCTGCCGGAGGTTGTAGAGAGGAACTCCATCACGGTACGGCGGCCGGACCCACCGCCAGGTGAAGAGTCTCAACTGGACTATGGCTACCTTGGCTTATGGCAGAACCCAGTAACCGGCAAAAGGCAGAGGCTCTGGGTCTTTGTTAATGTGTTATCCTGTAGCCGGCATATGTTTGCCCGGATTGTTCCTCAGATGAACCAGGCATCTTGGCTGGAGAGCCATATGGCCAATTTCGAGTTCTGGGGTGGCGCTCCGCGACGACTAGTGATCGATAATCTTGCTAACGGAGTGCTCAAGCCCGACCTCTACGCCCCCAAGTTTAACCGGGGATACGAGGAGATGGCTCACCACTACCACACCCTGATTGACCCGGCCCGTGTAGGGAAACCAAAGGACAAGCCACGCGCCGAAAGGATTATTCCCTACATACGAGACAGCTTCTGGGCGGGCAGGACATTTGCCAGTATTGAGGAGATGAACCGTGACCTGCTTCAGTGGTGCCTCAAGGTAGCCGGACTGCGCATCCATGGCACCACCAAAAAGCAGCCACTGGGGGTTTTCAAGGAAGTGGAACAGGCGGCCCTTCGGCCACTGCCGGCGGAGCCGTTCCAGATCGCTACCTGGGTGGGGGCCAAAGTCGGCCGCGATTGCTATTTCTACGCTGGTGGAGGCAGTTATACCGCTCCCTACCAATATGCCGGGAAGGAAATTATGGCGCGATTGACTCCCCACCTGGTGCAGGCCTATTTAGGCTATGAGCTTATCAAGACCCATGTGCGGGTGGGCAAGGGGCAGCGCTCTACCGATTGGAACGATTTTCCCCCGGAAAAGTCGGCCTTCTTCCGTCAAACGCCGGACTGGTGCCGGTATAAGGCCAGCATGCTGGGCGAGGATGTAAAGAGGACTGTAGAGGCACTTCTGGAAGAGCATGCCTTATACCACCTGCGCCAGGTCCACGGGATCATCAAGATGGCGGAGAAGTATGGTGATGCCCGGCTTAACGCTGCCTGCGCTCGCGCCAACTTCTTCGGCGACCCCTCTTATCGCACCGTCAAGAACATATTGGAAAGAGGACTGGAGCAGGGAATGCTTCTGGAGGCGCCCAAGGTAGAAGCCGGTGCCTTTTTGAGGGGTCCCGAGCAGCTGTTGCTGCCTTTAGACTATTCAAAGGAGGCCTATCATGAGTAACACGCATCATCTCATAAATAAGTTGAAGTCTCTCAAGCTTGGGGGCATGATGGATACCCTGGAGCTGAGACTCCAAGAGGCTGAGCAGGAGAAGCTGGGCTACATTGAGTTCCTAGAGATACTCCTCGAGGACGAGGTACAGAGAAGAGCAAACAGGAGGCTCGAGGCAAGGGTTAATCAGGCCCGCTTCGAGGAGGTCAAGACCATCGAGAGCTTCAATTTTGACTTCAACTCGGAGACACCTACAAGGCAGATTATGGATCTGGCTACCTGTCACTTCATTGAGCGTAAAGAGTGGGCGATCTTCGTCGGACCGGTTGGTGTGGGGAAAACCCATCTCATCAAGGGCATTGGCCACCAGGCATGTCGGACGGGCTATGGGGTACTGTATATCAGGACCCCTCGCCTCCTGGCTGACCTTGGTGGTGGTCATGCTGATGGTACCTGGGAGAGCCGACTGCGACGCTACCTCAAGCCTGATTTACTCCTTATCGATGACTTTGCTATGAAAGAACTTACCATGCAACAGGCCGAGGATATCTATGAGATCATTGACGAGCGCAGTCGCGGCAGCTCCTTGGTGGTGGCCTCTAACCGCTCTCCTCAGGATTGGTACCCTCTCTTCCCCACCCCCGTCCTGGCAGAGGGCGTCCTTGACCGTCTCATCAATAAGGCCCACCACATAACACTGAACGGTAAGAGCTACCGCCCTCACCTGCGCCCTGACAGGACACCACCGGGTACTGAGGAGGGGTGCGGAGCAAAAAGGGGCAAGGTGCGTGCGGGCACAGGGGCCACTTCCCCCCGCCTTGACTCACCCTGAATGTTGACCGAAGGTGGCATATTGCCTCATAATAGGTATTGCCAGAAGCGAGCTGTATATAATCCCAAGCAGAGCAAGACCAGGATTGGCAAGGAAGAGTTGAACCGATGAGAGCCATTATTCACAGGAGGTGGAACCACGGTCTGGGGGCTTTTGTGTTGCTGGATATGACGCCCTCTGGATAACCCTTCAGGTTACCCACAGGGCTTGGACAAGTCTTCAACTTGCCCACATACCCACAACACTTATTACTACTGCCCTCCAACGGGAGGTGAGAACCATGTAAAAGAGCAATAATTAGTGCCCCCTGAGGTGGCAATTTAGATGAAAACCAGGGGGGTCAATAACGTGAAAAGTGACATTCCTGGCCAACCATATGCGGTTCTTGGTATTGCCATGGGTCAGGGTACCACATCTGGCCAGTCATATCCTGGGAAGGGTTGCCAGGCGTATCAGCTCAGACTGGATAGAGAAATACGGCCATCCGATTTATCTTCTGGAGACATTTGTAGAGAGGGAACGGTTCCGGGGGGTATGTTATCGAGCTGCGAACTGGAGGCATGTGGGTGAGACGAAAGGCCGGAGCCGGAATGATCGGAGGAAGACTCTCAAGGTACCCATCAAGGATATCTACCTCTACCCGCTGGTCCGAGACTTCCGCAAGGAGTTGGGCAATGGTGCCTGCAATTGATGAGTCGTTGCTTGAGCACATGGATGTCCGGCGGGTTGATCATCTGCCCATTGTCAGTGGCTATTGCAAGAAGCTGGGCCTGGTTGACACCATCAATGATCTGGTT
>JAYENM010000083.1:0-3737 GCA_034722095.1 Caldifarciminota bacterium
TCGGATAGGAATATTTATTGCATTAATATCACTGATGGAAAATTATTTTGGAAATTGACAACTCAGGCTCCTGTTGTAGCCGCACCGAGAATTAAGGACGGGGTAGTATTTATTGGTGGGAGTGATGGGAAGTTTCGTGCAATTAACCTTGACACGGGAGAACTCTTATGGGAATTTAACGAAGTTGGTGGTTTTGTTGAGACAAAACCGCTCATTTACCAAGAGAAGGTTATCTTCGGTGCGTGGGACACCTTTTTATATGCACTGAACATTAAAGATGGTTCGCTTGCGTGGAAGTGGTCAAATGATAGACCGGGGGTGTTGTATTCTCCTGCTGCCTGTTGGCCTGTTGCTTCAAACAACAAGGTCTTTATCGTTGCACCTGACCGGTTTATGACTGCTATTGATGCTGGAACAGGAAAGACCGTCTGGCGGTCAAATCTTCATCAGGTGCGGGAGGCCATTGGCATTTCTGAAGACGGTAGTTCTGTCTATGCCCGGTGTATGACCGATACACTACTGGCATTTTCTTCATCCTCGTCCACCCCGCGACTTCTCTGGTTCACGCCTTGTGGATACGGGTATGACATTGACCCCTCAATGCCGATGGAGAAAGACGGTTTTGTGTTTTTCGGGACAAAGAACGGTCTTGTTTTAGCCTTAGATGCACAAACTGGTGCAGTCAAATGGCAGTATCGAGTAGGCGTTGCTTTAGTGAACACGGTTGCACCTATTGGTGCTAATCGTGTTGTGGTATCAGATATGGATGGAAGGGTGATGATGATAGAAAGTCTCTTATGACCTTACTTCTTTTTACTTTAAGGGGGGAGAATACATGAAACAAATCTTCTTTAAAGAAATCCGTATAATCTGCGTTCACCCCGTTAGATGCTTACTATCTAACGGGGTTAATCTGCGTCCAATTTTCCTTTTTTCCTTGATTTTATTATTCCATCAAACCATATTTGCAGGCAGTAACGATGAATTTCGTGCGACCTGGGTGATTACCTGGCACCATATTAATCCTAACTGGACAGCAGAGCAAAACAAAGCTCAGGTTCGGAGAATACTGGACAATCATAAAAAGGCAAATATGAATGCTGTTTTATGGCAGGCTCGTCAGAGTGGAACTGCCTACTATAATTCATCTTATGAACCGTGGGGATATTATGCCGGGTATAGTTATCCAGGATACGACCCTCTGGAGTATGCCATTGAAGAGGCACACAAAAGAGGTCTTGAATTGCATGCCTGGATTAACATCTTTCATGTTTCAGCCTTTTATCCTGGTACTCCTGCATATGAGCACCAGAATTGGATTTGTAGGGATAGAGACGGGAATCCTATGAAGGAACATAGATGCTTTTCGCCAGGTCTTGATTCGGTGCGGGAATATACGATAAATGTTGCAATGGAAATTGTGAGAAATTACGATATAGATGGATTACATCTTGACTATGTTCGTTGGAATGAGTATACCACCTCAAAGCAATCCCAAGAATTTGCAAAACTTGTGGAAGAAGAACGTTTATTGGATGGTATGATTACAGATGCACAGATTGAAGATCTAATCAAAAATCAAGAAAACCGTTATTTATATGATATTGACCATCCATACAGTGCAGGCGTACCGACTGGATTTGATACCTGGGAAGATTGGTGGCGATGGACTGTAACTGAATTTGTTCGGGTTTTGCATGATTCAATACAGGCGGTAAAACCCTGGGTTCGTCTTTCCCCTGCAGCGCTCGGTAAATATAAGGCAGGCGGTGCTGGCGGTTGGAATGGATATCATGTTGTTTTTCAAGATGCTGCTTTATGGTTCAACAAAGGTTATGTAGAACAACTTACACCGATGCATTATCATTGGACTACTGACTCAAAGTTTTACGATGAACTCAAGAATGATTGGGAACCTTATATTCAAGCGGGTATTGATACTGGACGATTATATTCCGTTGGGCCTGGTTCATATATGCTTGCTAATTATAATGTTTGGGGAAATCACCCCGAAATCGTTGAAACTTGTCGAAGTATTCCCTGGGTTGATGGGTTCCAATTTTTCAGTTATGGAAGCTGGAGAGACTATGATTATTGGCAAAAAGCAGGAGAAACTTTCTTTAATCGTAAGACAAAAATCCGTGATACAAAGTTAATAGATAGCATCCCACCGGATCCACCTACAATAAGTTTAACTGAAATTGATTCTTTAACCTACCAAATCACTGTTATTCCACCAATTACAGCAACTTATTGGTATGCAATTTACAGGTCAACTGATAGTATTATTGATGTGGATAACGATGGGATTATTGATGTTCACTTTGGAGACAGCTCTTTTACATACATAGACAGCTTTGATGGCACACAAGATTATAATGGTGTATATTCTTATGCCGCTACTACATTTGACCGCTACTGGAATGAATCCGAAGTTTCAAATCTCCAACAATCTGATTCAATTCCTTCATTTGCTCCTACAGTAATTGCAACCACACCGGCAGAGGGGGATACGGTATCCATTAACATTCCCATCGTGATTCATTTTTCAAAAACGATGGATACAACCTCTTTTGGTGACACTACCATTACTATTGCTCCAGAGATTGGAATCTTTCAACTAATATGGTCTGATGGCAGTAAAACCCTGACATTAGAAATGAGTGAGTATCTTGAGTACAATACCCAGTACACATTAACCGTTGCCCCCTCAGCAAGAGATATTAATGGCAAATCTCTTGATGGAGATAGTGATGGTATTGGTGGCGATGCATTTATTCTAAATTTCAGGACCAAGGCAAGAGACGATGTTCCACCAGAAGTTGTTTTTACTTATCCAGCTCCAGAAACCGACAGTTTTGATGTGAAAGATATTATCACATTTGTTTTTGATGAACTAATTGACCCTAATACCTTCGATACTAACAGTGTTGCTTTATATAAGAGTTCTATTAAAATCCCCATACAATTTTTACATTCCGCAATAGATAATAAATCAGTCTTGAATATCCAACCCGAGCAACCCCTTGAACCGAATACGGAATATACTCCTTTACTGGGGAACACCATCACTGATACAGCAGGCAATCCCATGGAATCGTATTTTACAGTGAACTTTAGAACATCGCCAGAGGGCTATACTGAAACAGTAATGATGGAGGATTTTACTTATCCTGGCGATTGGAAGCAGCCAAGTTATAGCGGCTCGACACAGGGTGTAGTTATTCCAAATACAGAATGGGGTTACACCAGTGCAATTTATCTGCCGGCAACCAGTCCAAGAAAATCTGCATATTTACGCTATGAGTGGGACATCACAGCTTCAGAGTGGTTATTAAGAGAATATCTTGCGGGGGGTCCACCACGGGCTGTAATATTTGATACTACATATATCCTTCAATGTTATATTTATGGTGACGGCAGCAATAATAAATTCCGATTTTGTTTAGATGACAGTACAATGGACCAGGCTGCTTTTCACGAAGTTTCTCAGTGGATTACCCTTAACTGGTATGGATGGCGATTGGTAGAGTGGAAACTCAATGACCCCAACAGCGTGGGAGAATGGATTGGAGATGGTACCTTAAATCCTCCTCTGCGGTTTGATAGTTTTCAACTAACTCATGAGATTGGTGATTCGGTTAGGGGGGAAATATATTTTGATGAACTACGACTGGTCAAAAAGTCCTTTATTGGTGTAGAAGAAAGAGAAATACCTCTTACTTTCAGGTTGTTCC
>JAYENM010000084.1:0-18695 GCA_034722095.1 Caldifarciminota bacterium
TAATTGGCTTGAGCAAATTTCTGATGATGATAGAGAAGTTATCAAAAAACTCTTGACACGTATTTTCCCAAAATTAGAGGCTGTTTTTGGAAATATTTCTTATGGAGGAGATTGGGGGTCTACCTGGAGAAGACAATTGAGGATATCTAGTCATGAGGTTTTCCCAATTTATTTCCGCTTATCGGTTCCTGAGGGTGAAATTCCTCATATTGAAATGCAGTCAATATTAGCACTTGCCGAAAACAGTGAAGCATTTGGTGATAAATTACTTGAGCTCTCTCAACAACATCGCCCTGATGGTTCTACACGTGTAAGTGTTTTTCTTGAAAGGCTGCAGGATTACACAGAAAAAGATATACCGGAAGAAGATATAGGAAAAATCCTCCAGGCACTTTTTAATATTGGCGACAAATTGCTACTACCAGAAGATGAAGGTCGTGGATTGGTCATCTGGGGAAACGGTTTTCGCATAGGTCATATTATGTTCCAACTTTTGAAACGATATGATACCCAAGAGGAAAGATTTAAAGTTTTAAAAGAGGCATTTTCCATGGGACAGGCTGTTTCAATGATTGTCCGAGAGGTTGGTGTTCTTGGACAACAGCATGGGAAATACGATGCCAGGGCTGACCCTGAGGGTGAGCGTCTTGTTGGTGCTCAGCATGTTGAAGAATTAGAAAAAATTGCATTAGAGAAAATCAAGAAAAGGGCTTCAGATGGCAAGCTCCTCAAAGCACCAAATCTGAGTAGTATCCTTTATGGATGGCGTGATTGGGGAGGTGATAAGTCAGCTAAGAAATGGGTATCAGATGTAATTACCTCGGACAAAGGACTTGTTGATTTTCTCACAGGTTTTCTTTCAAAAGGTTATATTCAAGGGATGGATGACAGAATAGCAAGCGTTCAATGGCGACTTAACCCAAAGTCTCTTGAACCCTTTGTAAAACCAGCAAAAATTATAAGTAGATCCAAGAAACTCCTTACATCGCCCCCAAAATGGTTAAAAGATAAAAAGAAAATCGCCGTTGAAACCTTTGTCAAATGGTTTGAACTGCAATCTCAAGGTAAAAATCCAGAAAGAGAACTGAAGGGTTAATATGTCTAAAATCAACAATCGCAAACTCGCAACCCCACAATCCTTAAATGCCTACATAAAAGGTATTTGTGATATTATGCGGAGGTCGGGGAGAGCGGGGGCTCTGCAGTATGTGCCAGAACTTACCTGGATGCTCTTCCTTCGCATCCTTGATGAAAAAGAAGAGAAAGAGGCGGAACGGGCCAAAGCATTGGGGATAGAATTTACTCCTTCTCTTGAATATCCCTATCGCTGGAGAGATTGGGCTGCCCCCGATGGAAAGAAACGACAGGAACTACAAGAGGGAACATTTGGCAGATTTATGAGTTTTGTTGATAGTGACCTACTGCCAACCCTCAAAAAATTAAAGGATAAACCCGGGGCAACCTCTCGTCAGAAGGTTCTTAGTGAGGTCTTCTCCACTTTTGAGAAAACTGGCATTGACACAGAACGCAATCTTCTGGATATCCTTGATAAAATTGATGAACTCTCGTTAGAACAGGTTGAGCAGACCCATATGTTCACACTCTCACAGGTCTATGAGGGACTGCTTCAGAAGATGG
The DNA here is from genome assembly GCA_034722095.1 of Caldifarciminota bacterium. Lineage (GTDB taxonomy): Bacteria > Hydrothermota > UBA3073 > UBA3073 > UBA3073 > UBA3073. The sequence continues at coordinate 1,639 of JAYENM010000084.1, forward strand.
GTGAGAAGAACAACGACGGTGGACAGTTTTTCACACCGAGAGAGGTTATCCGCGTGATGGTAAAGGTGATTGACCCGAAGATTGGAGAGACCGTTTATGACCCTTGCTGTGGAACAGGTGGGTTTCTGGCTCAGGCGTATCTCCATATGAATAAAAAAGTAAAGACGGCAGATGACATTGAAACCCTCAAGACCAGAACTTTCTATGGCAGAGAAAAAGAAGATCTTGTTTATCCCATTGTCCTGGCAAATCTTGTTCTCCACGAAATTGACGAGCCACACATCTGGCATGGAAACACGCTTACAGGTCATGGGGTTTATGACGGGCTTTTCCAGGAAGCCCCAGCCCTCTTTGATGTGGTGCTTACCAATCCTCCCTTCGGTGGCAAAGAGGGAAAAGATGCACAGACAAGATTTGCATATAAAACCAGTTCAACTCAGGTATTATTCTTACAACATGTCATTGACAGCCTCAAAACTGGCGGTAGATGTGGAATTGTAATGGATGAAGGGGTGCTTTTCCGCACAAACGAGAAGGCATTTGTGCAGACCAAACGGAAGTTACTTAATGAATGTAATGTCTTCTGCATTGTGAGTCTTCCTCCCAAGGTCTTTGTAACTGCAGGCGCCGCAAGCAAAACCAACCTTATCTTTTTTGTCAAAGGCGAACCAACCAAAGAAATCTGGTATTACGATTTATCCGACATAAATGTAACTAAAAGACAACCACTCACTATAGAGCACTTTAATAAGTTCTTTGAATTATTACCCGAAAGAGCAGATAGTGAGTGCTCTTGGAGAGTATCAATAGACGAAATCCAGGCAAAAAATTATGATATTAAAGTAGTCAATCCAAACAGAAAAATTGAGCAAGACACACGAACGCCTAAAGAACTAATAGCACTCATTGAGTCTCAAGGGGCGGAGATTGCAAACGCATTGGCAAGGTTAAAAAATAGAGGTGTGTGATAGAGTGGTGTTGAAATTAAATTAGGCAATGCAGTAGCAAGCTACCGCACTCCAGATTAGTTCTAATCGCACTATGATTGTAACAAAAATTACAAATCAAGCCTAATTTTGTAATTTCTGTAATTTAGGATATAGAATTCTTTAGATTGCCCATTAGTCAGTTGTTGTAACAAAAATAACAAATTTATCCTAATTCTGTTACTTTTGTTGTTATTTATATAAAAAGAAGTAATTCAGGGTCGGGTCTTTAGATTACAGACCTACCTGTCGGTAGGCAGGTAAGCAGGAAAATTGGAGTTGAGGATTTTTCTTTGCAGGAGGGAAGGATGTCAAAAAAGAAAGGAATGGATATTTCAAGAAAACAGCAGCAGGATTATGAAAAATCCTTTTCTTCAATTGTAAAAAAAGTTGAAGAGAGTAAACATAAGGCAATTACTACCGTCAATAAACTGCTTATTGAACTTTACTGGTACATTGGTAAAACTATTACAGAACTTCGGGAAAGAAGCAAATGGGGAGATGGTGTTGTTGAGAAATTATCTCAGGATTTGAGGATGAAATACCCTAATCAGAGTGGGTTTTCTGCAAGAAACTTGTGGGATTGCAAACGATTTTATCGCGCTTACAGAGATTTTCTAAAACTGCGAACACTGTTCGCAGAAATCAGTTGGTCTCATAATTTATTACTGTTAAATAAGACAAAATCAATTGAAGAGAAAGAATTTTATTTGAGGATGGCTTTGAAAGAACGGTGGTCTTTTAGAGAACTTCAACGCCAAGTCAATTCTGCCTATTATGAAAGATTCATGCTATCCCAAAAGCCAGAAAAACTTGTGAAAATGGAAGAGAGTAAATTACCTGTGCCAGTCCAAGGTATTCATAATCATTTGAGAGATGAATATGTTTTGGAATTTCTGGATTTATCAGAGACATTCTCTGAGAGAGAACTGCGCAAAGCAATTCTTGATAATTTGCGTGATTTCTTCTTAGAATTTGGCAAAAAAATGTCATTTGTTGGTGAAGAATATCCACTCATTATAGACAATGAAGAGTTCAGAATTGACTTACTCTTTTTTCACAGAGAACTTAAATGTCTTATACCCATTGAGCTGAAAATTGGTGAATTTAAACCCGAATATGTGGGTAAGATGCAGTTTTACCTTGCCGCACTGGATGAATTAGTAAAACTACCCGAGGAAAATCCATCTATTGGTCTAATTCTATGTCGGTCTAAAAAACAAGGGATTGTCCGTTTTGCTCTGAGTAAGGCGTATAAGCCTATAAAAATATCTTCTTTTACCACAAAATTGCCTGATAAAAAACTCATTCAGCAGAGATTGGAAATGATTAGACTACCTGAAAAATTCTTAATGCGAAAGGGGGATAGAAAGCAAATTACGGATAAGCATGAAAATTGAGCTTGCTTGTCTTCCGATAGACAAGGAAACATTGAAAGTTTTATCCTAGTAGGTTTTGCTTTGTAAGAGAAAAAATAAAAATGTTTAACAGGCTGGGGTCAGGCTCAAGTATTCAAGTATTGAAATTAAATTAGGCAATGCAATAGCAAGCTATTGCACTCCTGTTTCAACGCTTATTAAACAATACGGGCATATTTAACAATGGTCTCAGTTATTTCGCGGAAGGGAAACAGTGTTTTGTGTCAGTGTCAGGAGGGTATACCGAAGGTCGCCGTAAGGCAACTCCCTGCCTACCGGTCACTGCGGATCCGTATGGACAGGCAGGCTGACACCACAAATTACTTCTTATCTCTTAGATTCTCTTCCAATCCCTGTTAGTTCTTTTTTAAACAGGGAACTTAAGAGACCGGAAGAGATTCTTTTTTTATTCTTTTGTTTTTTTATCTCTTAGATTCTCTTCCAATCCCTGTTAGTTCTTTTTTTAAACAGGGAACTTAAGAGACCGGAAGAGATTCTTTTTTTTTTATTCTTTTGTTTTTTTATCTCTTAGATTCTCTTTCAATCCCTGTTGTTTTTTAAACTAATTGCACTGTAGTAATATTGAGTTTTAAAATTGTCAATTGAAAATTAGAAAGTTGCTATGGATGATCTTAAGATTATAAGGGGAAGGGTTGTGACATTACAGGGTGGACCCACAAAGGGGAAATATATGGATTCTCCCCTTGTGCTTGAGAATACCAACATTATAATAGATAATGGATTTATAACTGCGATTGATAGTGATAAACCTACAAAAGAGACTATTGATGCGAAAGGAAAAGTTGTCATACCCGGTTTTATTGACTCTCATACCCACCTTGTATTTGCCGGTTCAAGGGAGGATGAGTTTGAAAAACGATTAAAGGGCATATCCTATCAGGAGATTGCAAGAGAAGGGGGTGGAATACTCTCTACTGTCAAGGCAACGAGAAATGCAGACAGGGATACACTTATTCAATTAGCCAAAAAGAGGCTTGAATATGCACTTTCGTGGGGAACCACAACAATAGAGACAAAATCAGGCTATGGCCTATCCACCAAGGACGAACTCAAGATTCTTGAGGTTATAAGCGAACTTAAAAAGACCTCTTGCCAGACAATAGTTCCTACATTCCTTGGTGCGCATGAGTTCCCTCCAGATAGAGAAAGGGAGGAATATATAGACGAAATACTTAACAAAATGATACCCTGTATCGCAGAAAGAGGACTTGCGAGGTTCATAGATGTATTCTGTGAGGATAGTGTATATACAAAGGAAGAATCAAAAAAGATACTTCTGAAGGGAAGGGATTTCGGTCTGCTTCCAAAGATACATGCCGATGAGCTTGCTTCATCCGGAGGTAGTGAGATTTCAGAGGAGGTTGGAGCAATATCCTGTGACCATCTCTCCTATTCATCAGAAGAGGGGATAGAAGGCATGAAGAAAATTGGAACAGTTGCGGTATTGTTGCCTGCAACCACACTCTTTCTCTCTGGAAAACCTGCTCCCGCAAGGAGGTTTATTGATGAGGGTATACCTGTAGCCATTGCCTCTGACTTCAATCCTGGAACTTCTCCTGTACTTGCAATGCCTCTCGTAATGAGTCTTGCCTGCCTCTTATATAAGATTACCCCAAGAGAGGCACTCTGCGCATCCACTATAAATGCAGCATACGCCGTCCGTGAGGAGAAGAGAGGAAGTATAGAAGTTGGTAAAAAGGCAGATATCCTCGTATGCGAGTGCGAAAACGAAAACGAAATTCCCTACTGGTTTGGATTTAACCCAGTGAGATTTGTAGTGAAGGACGGAAAGGTTATATGATACTATCGAATAATCGTGATTTTCTGTGTCTTGACATATCCTGCCACATCAAGCTTGCAAAAATACACCCCTGATGCTACTCTCCTGCCCCGGCTGTCCGTACCTTTCCAGATAATCTCTTTTAGTCCAGGCTCTTCTATTGTGTTTACAAGCTGCTTCACAATCCTACCTGCAATGTTGTACACTGTGAGGGAGACCTTAGTCTCTCTTGGAAGAGAATAACGAATATTAACCTCGTTGTTTGCTGGATTGGGGGTAACCGGCAGTAAGATAAAGTTGTTGGACAGTAATGGTATGGTTGGCTCTTGAACACCAACAACCTCCAAATACTTTTCCTGTGCAGCATCGGTATTTGCCTGTAAATCAGCTAAATTTTCACCACCCAAAAAAGCAAAGGCGACCACTGAACTATCACCCGGATTCAAGTCAAATGGTCCTGCAGAAACCATTATTGAATAATCGTTGGCGTCAACTACCTCTTGGAAATTTAACTCCCCTGATAGAAACTTGAATGCTGTTGTATCAGCAAGACCAGTGTCGGGCCAGACATAGGTAGGATTAGATATTGTAGTAACATTGGAAACCTCACCTTCGAGCAGGCTTACACCAACATAGGGATTTACATCGTTATACCACATATAGGCAAGATTCCTAAGAGTGTCAACACCTGCCCGGTTATTGTAAGCATCATGTCCAATTCCAATATCATAGTCCATATAGGGTCCAAGATAGAGTCCGTTTATTGCATCGGTGCCAGCATTTCCAACTGTGTATTTTACTATAACGAAGTCATCATAAGGTGGGGCTGCCCAGGCCCAACTTTCCTGGGTCATTGTAAGTCCTTTAGGAGTTGGGTGGGATGAGTCATTAAACATTGCCCACGCATCCTGGTCTGAGTATACTTTCGCCCCCATAGTTAATCTACCATCTGGGTCGTCTGTTGGTTGCCAGTCTTCGCTCGTTGCACGGTCAACAACCCAGTTTTGGGAATTGCCCGCCATAAGGGTTCCGTAATAGAGGGAATTTGTTCCATCTTTGGGATATATAAATCCGCTTCCCTGATTCTGGTCGGAGGACATAAATCCGTAACTACCCCAGCAGGTGACTGTAAAGATGAGATTGCCAATATCATGATTGGCATAATTAAGTCTCCCCGTGCTCCTTATGGTTTTCCGTTTGCTATCATCGTCTGAATACTCATCACCTGAATAAATAGTAGTTACAGTTATTTTATAATTAAACCCAGAATGAGCACCTAAAAGAGGCACCTCCCAATCTTTAAAACTCACCGTCTTTTTAGAGCCTGCTCCAAGGAAGGTATGTTTTATGGTGTCAGTATAGATTGTATAAAAGAGAGAATCAATCCTGCAGACAACATCAAAGAAGGCACTCTGAGTTCCGCAATTTTTTACAATTGCCTGTGGTGTGTATGTGTAACTGGCAAGGACAGTATCCGGAGGAGAGGTAATTGATAAAGTCGCAACATCGTAGGTTGGACCAGTAACCGAAATATTACAGGTCATTGTATGGCCGGGGTCACTTATATTTTCAACCCTTACAAAACTTGGACTGAAATCATAGTTATCACTACTCGCGAAGAGGCGTCTATTTGAGCTTCCGGGAAATGGATCGCCGCCGTCTCCTCTATTTGCGCCTTTCTCTAAATCATATCTACCATCGGCTTGTTTAAGTGCTACCATGTAATGACCGTAGTCGGTATAGCCAGGGTACCACTCTCGGTCATTCTGAGTAGTCACAGCATCATCTATATGATAAATGAGGATGCCAGGATTATAAATATACGCATCAAATCCAAGTGTGTCTCTGTTTACTAGGAGGAAATATTCGGCTGAAGAGTCGCCATTTGTATATAGATAATAACATTGAGGAGTGTCTTCCACAGCGGAGATTTCGTATGAGCTATCCAATGAAATAACAGTTGGTTCTATCCAACCAAGTTGTAATTTTGACCACGCACACATATGAACAGGTGACCAGGCACTCCATCCATCCCCTCCCCATGAACCTGCACTCATAAGACCCCAGTTACCGATTCCCTCAGAAGTGCCATCTGTGTCGTACAGGTCAGGAAGCCCCAATCCATGCCCAAACTCGTGGCAAAATACACCGATGCTGACCATGTCCTCGTGCTGAGAACAGCCTGACCTCTCTGGCATCACAATATATTTGTTTATCTTTATATACTGCCCTGGATGATTGGGGTCGGGGTCATTGGTGGTATATTCCTCTCTCCAATTGGAAAGCCTTGTGCTGTGAGACCATATATCTGTTGAACTACTTGTTTCTTCAGCTCCACGTCCCGAATGGACAACCCAAAGACAGTCTACATAACCATCCCCATCATTATCAAATTTGGAATAATCTACTATTGAATCTGTAGCTCTAATCGCTGCCATTGCAAGCCCTGCAGTATTATGAGGATAGGCACCTTCGAAACCGTAGCTATCATGTGCATAGTAGTTCTTTGTCTGGCCTGTGCTGTACCAGCCAAAACAGTTGCCTTTGAGTGCAAGGTTACCGTAAGAAATTTCGTTATAGTAGTCGTAACAGGAACCTGTTGGCCAATTTCCAAGGGTATCAAAGAGCTGGATTTGGAAGTCTGATTGAGGATAAGTGCTGTCCTGATCAGTGAAATAGACAAGAATACATGGCATCCATTTTGTTTCCGAGACAAGGAAGATGGACTTATAACCAGGAAGGTTTATAACCCCCTTCATCCCGGCATCCCGTATTGGGTCATCAGGACTATCAATAACTCCCTCAAGTTTTGCCCTTCTGACCTCTTCAGGAAGTTTCAATCCTTCGCGTGGGGGCATACCCCAGCTCCACTTCGTTGTGCCAAAGATGAAGCAAACTACGAGCGATGCAACGATAAGACGTCTCGCCATTTTGTACCTCCTTTCCTTCAATTATCGTGCCTTTCACAAAACTCGTAATCCCTTACAACCCTCGTTTATCGGTAGCGAGGCTCGATCTTTTGATGCTCGATACTCGCCTCTATAGGGATCTCATACGAGTCTGTGACCTACGAACTGTATTTTTTCACTCTCAAGCTTCCAGTTTCGAGTTTCGTTACCTGCCTACCGTCAGGCAGGCGAGTTTCATTACCGTTTACCCCGTTAAATAACCTTCTATTTAACGGGGTCAACCCAGTTTCGATACCCTTTAGTTTTGTGAAGCCCTATTTAATTATCACATAAGATATCAACCGTAGAGGTTGTAGGCAAGCGTGCCTACAAAGTCTTGCACGATTTGAAATCGTGCCTACAAAGTCTTGCACGGTTTGAAATCGTGCCTACAACCCTTTTAATTTTTGTATTATATACTATCTTTTTAGTTTTGTCAAGGTTTTTATTTCAATACACCCTTTTATCTCTCCTCCTGGACCATATTTTAAAAAGATTGAGACACTCCTCCCTAAGGTGGTCTCTTGTTATCTCAATACCATCTCTTTCAAACTCTCTTATTACGAGGTTGGGAAGCATAATCTCGTTGAATCCGAACTTTTTTGAATCCTCTATGCTCGCTCCATAAACTATTCTTTTTATCCTTGCCCAATGGCAGGCAGAGAAACACATAGAACAAGGTTCACAGGTGGTGTAGATTGTGCACCCCGAAAGAGATACATCTTTAAGTTTTCTGCATGCCTCTCTTATGGCGTTCATCTCTGCATGTGCTGTGATATCCATATCCTTCCATACCGTATTATAAGCGGTCACGAGGACATTCCTGTCTTTCACTATGCAGGCTCCAAAGGGTGTCTGTCCTTTTCTTATACCCTCATGTGCTCTCTCTATGGCAAGTTTCATAAATATATCATCCATATCGTATAACCCCATGCAGAACCTCCATTTTGAATAATAACCACAGAGAGCAATAAATTAGTGAATTAGGTTAATTCAGTTGATTAAGTTAATTTGATCGCCTACACCTTAATCACTTTTCATCTGTGTCCTCCCATATCCATACGGATCCGTAAGGACGGGTCGTATGACTGTGGGTTCTTTTATTTTTATGGAATCGCTCTATGGGATAAGCAATTCTCGTAATTATAGCATAAAACCCGATTAATGTCAAGTAATTTTTCACCAAGAGGTAGTCAACAGACTGCTGGTAATTTTTTCCTTGACAAATCAAGGTTTTTTGATTATAATCTTTAAAAAGGAATAGATAACAAGCAAAAAGTAGAGTGTCAAGATTGGGCAATGCAGTATACCTAATTTAGAACAACTTAACAATAGAGGAGGTTATTATGCTGGGAAGAGAAAAGGCAGAGGAGATAATAGATAGGGCGCTATCATATTCAACCGCAGAGGAGACACAAGTAACCCTTTTTACATGGGATTCATTCCTAACGAGATTTGCAAACTCATACATACACCAGAATATGGGAGAGGGGAATATAGCACTTGAGATAAGGACAATAAATGGGAAGAGGGTTGGAGAGGCAACCACCAATAGAACTGATGGCAATGCGATAAAGAATGCGGTCTTGACTGCCTGCAACATATCAAAGTTTACAAAACCCGTGTCTGACCTTGTGTCTCTGCCAGGACAACACAAGTATAAAGAGGTGGAGAGTTTCTATGAGAGTACAAGAAAGTCTACTCCCGAGGAGAGGGCAAATATTGTGAAGGAATTCATTGATGAAGCAGGTGATTTCTCTGCATATGGCTCTTTTCCAACATCAACACTTGAGGTTGCCCTGGGTAATTCAAAAGGTGTATTTGCATATAATCTGTCAACATCTGCGTCCATTGTATATGTGGTTATGGGAAAAGCAGCAAGCTCGTATGGGTGCGCAGGTTCAAGGAATGTGGATGAGATAGAATATGAATCCCTTGCGAAAGAGACCGTAAGAAAACTGAGGATGCAAGAAAATCTCGCATCAATTGAACCAGGAGAATACGATGTAGTTCTGGAACCTCTTGCTGTAGCAAACATCGTTCAGTTCCTTGGTTGGCTTGGATTTGGCGCCCTTGCCTTTCAGGAGGACAGGAGTTTTATGAGTGGCAAGATGGGAAAGAAGATTATGGGGGATAATATAACTATTTGGGACGATGGCCTTTCAGAAGAAGGTATGCCATTTCCATTTGATTTGGAAGGGATGCCAAAGAAGAAGGTTATTTTGATAGATAAAGGAATCGCAAAGGGCGTTGTTTATGATAGAAGAACTGCTGCAAAAGAAGGAAAGCAATCCACAGGGCATTCCGTTGGCTCATCCGCTCAGGGACCTTACCCTATGAATCTGTTTATGAAGGGGGAAAACAACAGTATAAACGAGATGATAAAAGCAACCAGAAAAGGAATATATGTGACGAGATTTCACTATACCAATCCGATGGACCCTATAACCGCATCAATAACTGGAATGACAAGAGACGGCACATTCTTAATTGAGAACGGTAAGATTACGAAGCCCCTTTGTAATTTAAGATTTACTCAAAGTCTTATCCAGGCATTGCGCAGGGTTACTCATCTCTCACCATCGGTACTGGTCCCGGAGGTTGAATATTATGACATTCCGTTCTCTACAGGGACAAGGGTCCCTGCATTGAGGATAGAGGGGTGGAGGTTTACAGGCGTGAGTGAATTGTGAGATGGAGCATTCTCTTTTTTAACTGGATTACTTATCCTCAATCCTGGCAAGAGACGGGGTCGAGGGTGGTATAATTTAATCGTAGCTTACTACTTGTTTATTCTCTGTGCTGTGGGGAGTTACCTCCCGACAGGTTAACCTGTTCGTTGATGGGCAGAAAAGCGTTGAGTATAGTGAGTATAGTATGTGTCAGGAGGTAACTCCTGACACCACGGCATCGGTAACTCTCATGCGAGTCTGTGACCTGACACCACGGCATCGGTAACTCTCATGCGAGTCTGTGACCTGACACCACGGCATCGGTAACTCCCTGCCTACCGGTAGGCAGGGAGTTACCTTAAATTGAACAGACCTAAAGGTCTATCCCTACAGAGAGGGGAATGATTATAGATTGTAGAGAAAAATTTTGATACCTATCATAATTATCATTTATGGCGTTATATAATGTAAAATGGTATTCAGGAATGGTCTTAAATGAGAGGCCCGTCTCCATAGTCGTGGATGGCGAAGAGATTCCCATCTTGAGGACTGTATGGAAAGAGACAAGGGAGGACAATATAACACGGGAGCGAAAGAGAATATTTATAGTGGAGACAGCCAAGGGTAATTTTAAAATATCCTATAATCTCACCAATGAGGTAGTAGAAGTTGAGCCAATAGAATAAGTAAACAAAAGGAAAAATGTATATCTTGGACAGATACATACTGAAAGAGTTTATAAAGGGACTTTTTCTGTGTCTTGCTGCACTCATCTTTGTATATATCGTAGTGGACCTTTTCGATCACATCTCCAGATTTATTGACAAGGGTGTCGGTGTTTTTGGTATTTTGCAATATTATATCTATGAGCTCCCTTCTGCCATCAATCTCCTGTGTCCAATGGCTATACTTATTGCCTGTTTTGTTTCTATCGGAAATATGTCAAGGCATTTTGAACTGGTCGCAATAAGGGGAAGTGGCATAAACTCTTTTCGTATAACATTGCCATTGGTTGTTTTCGGCTGTATAATAACGATTTGTATGTTTATTGCAGGACAAACACTTCTGCCGAGGTCTCTTGAGGCAAAGGAGAAGTTTAAACGGGAGAAGATCGATAAACTAGCTCCAAAGAAGGTAGAAAGTACAAGAGATGTATACTTTGTAGGGGAGGACAACAGATTTTATAAGATAGACTTTGTTGACGGCTCAAATAATACGGTAAGAGGTATAACGGTGTATACCTTTTTAGATGAGATGAGGCTTGTAGAACGCATAGATGCAGAATCTGGTACATATGAGAGACCCGTATGGATACTCCACAAGGGGATAATTAGAAGATGGGACAAGACTGATAACACAGAATGGGCGTTGAAATTTGATAGCATCGAGGTTGACTGGCTGAGGGAGGGAGTAGATGCATTCCTGCAGGAGAGGAAGAAACCCGAGACTATGAATTACATAGAGTTAAGAAGGTATATAGATTTTAGACGAAGAGGGGGTTACGATGTTACTGGAGAGTTATCTGACCTCTATTATATGATATCTTACCAGTTTATAAATCTTATAATCATCCTTCTCGGGTTACCACTTGCAGAAAAGGTAAGGACAAGCGGTCTTATGCTTGGTTTTGCCGTAGCAATGTTTTCGAGTTTTTTGTACTGGGGGTTTACGCAACTTGGAAGGGCATTTGGAAAGGCAGGTATAATATCTCCCGCACTTGGAAGCTGGCTTCCGAACATAATATTTGCTACTGCTGGGGCTATGTTGATAATAGATAATATGAGGAGATAACCGAGAGAGAAGAGGGTAGGGCGTAGAGCGTAAAGCGTAGGGTGTAGGGCGTGGAGAGTAAGGAGTAGGCAGTATGCAGTAAGCAGTATGGATTAGGGATTTTTGGTGTTTAAGGACAGTTTATGGAAAATGACAGATATGCTATAGATATAATAACCAAAAAGAGGGATGCGAAGGTTCTTTCCCAAAAGGAGATTGATTGGTTTGTGAGAGGGATTGTATCTGGAAAGATCCCGGACTACCAGACATCTGCACTCTTAATGGCAATATTCCTGAATGGGATGGATATGGATGAAACTCTGGCATTCACAAAAAGTATGATAGAGAGTGGCGAAAGACTCAATCTTCCCTTGTCAAGACCAAGATTTGATAAACACTCTACCGGTGGTGTTGGTGATAAGGTTTCACTTATTCTTGCACCACTGGTAGCATCCTGTGGTATTGCAGTCCCTATGCTATCTGGAAGGTCACTCGGCCATACAGGGGGAACCCTAAACAAACTCGAATCCATACCTGGTATGAAGGTCTGTCTTTCCGTAGAGGAGATAGAGAAAGGAGTAAAAGATATTGGGATGGTGATTGCGGGGCAGACAGAGAAGATAGCCCCCGTTGACAGGAAAATCTATCACCTTAGAGATGAAACGGGAACCGTGGAATCAATTCCTCTTATAACTTCAAGTATACTGTCGAAGAAACTTTCAGAGGATATCACTGGACTTATCCTGGATGTAAAAGTGGGCAAGGGTGCGTTTATGAAGACGATGGAAAACGCAGGGGCACTTGCGGAATCGATGACGAAGGTTGCTAAAGAGATGGGGATAAAGATAAAGGCATTTATAACCAATATGAATGTGCCTCTTGGAAATGCAGTTGGTACAGGAGTTGAGGTATATGAGACCCTGAAGATATTGAAGGGAGAGGAATACCCGCTTGATTTAATGGAGATAACCCTCGCATTGTCACGGGCTATAATCGATCTCGCAGGATTTAGAGAGATTGATCTTACAGAGAAGATAAGGGATGGAAGCGCATTCAAAAAATTCAGGGAGTTTACAGAATTCCAGGGAGGCGATGTTTCATATGTTGATACTCCTGAAAAACTGATAGAAAATTGCTTGAGAGAGCAGGTAGTGGCGGATAAATGTGCCTTTGTAGTTGAGATGGATACTGAGAGAATAGGAAAAATCGCAGTGGATACCGAGAAGGTATCTCCCGGCATTATATTCCATAAAAAAGTGGGGGACTGGGTAGATAAAGGAGATCCTCTTGCTACGGTATTCTGGAAGAAGGACATTGAACAAGACTCTGGACTACAGGGCAATTTTGCACATTATATCCAGAATATCAAAGATGCCATTTTCTCATCTTATGAATTTGGACCTGATGCGTTGCCAAGAGAAAAGATGATTATAGAGAGATTGTGAAGTATTTGAAGGGTGATTATGAAAGTTCTTGGAATAGATGAGGCTGGAAGAGGACCTGCTGTAGGTCCGATGATTATGGCGGGTGTCCTGTATGACGAAAAAATGGATGAGGCACTCACAAAAATGGGTATCCGAGACTCAAAGAGATTAACATCAAAAAGGCGAGAATCACTTGAAATGAGAATAAAGGAGAATGTAGAGCGGTATTGGATTGTTGAAATTCCCGTTTCACTTATAGATAGAAAGAATCTTAATACACTTGAGATAGAGTCTACCGCCTCTATAATAAATGAAGCAGATGCAGACAGGGTCTTTCTGGATGCGCCAGTAGCGGGCAGTGGAATAGATAAATACATAAAGAAGCTTAGAGAGATTGTCCGAAAGGAAACAGCAATTACGGCAGAGAACCATGCAGATGATATATATCCCTGTGTAAGCACAGCGTCCATACTTGCAAAGGTTGAGAGGGATAGGATAATTAAAAAGTTACAGGAGAGATATGGTGACTTTGGTTCTGGCTATCCCGGGGATGATAAAACACGAAAATTTATACCAGAATGGCATAAATTCCCTGATATAGTGCGTAAGAGGTGGTCTCCGGTAAGAGAAGCTATGGTGAGAAAGGGCAGGATTATGATATTGGGTGAGAAGGATACAGGCAAGACAGAACTTGCAAGGCAACTTGTGAATATCGGAATAGATAAAGGTATGGAAGTTGGTGTATTGGACCTCGATCCGGGACAATCACATATAGGAAAACCCGGCACACTTGGCTTCGGTATAGCCTGTAGAAAGATAAGGCGTCTTGAACAGATAACCCCTCTGGTGGCGTATTCAATCTTCAGTCTGTCTCCAAATGGATGCGAGGAGAGAATACTACAAGGGATAGAATGGATGATGGAAAGAATCCCACAGGTTGATTTACTCATCGTTGACACCTCTGGATACACTAAAAATATGGATTTCAAGAAAGAGAAGATAAGACTCATAAATCCTGATAGTGTAGTCTTTCTGGAGCGTAAAAAAGAGTTAAAATACCTTAAAAAAGGATTAGAATCAAGAATTTATCCAGTGCCGGTCTATGAGGATGTGAGAAAAAAATCAGACAGGAAAAGGAAGGCGTTTAGAAAGAAAGTGGTTAGGTAGATTATCGCTTGAAAATTCTTATAATGTCGTTCATCGTTACATACAGCATAAGGAACATTATAAGTGTAAAACCTATCATCTGTATAATGGAGGAAATCCTCTCTGATGGACGTCTCCGGATTATCTTCTCTATAAGAATAATTAGAAGGTGGCCACCGTCAAGTGGCGGAAATGGGACGAGATTCAGAATCCCGAGTTGACAGGAGAGAAAGGCTATAAATGAGAGGAAAGATGGGAGCCCCCAGGATAGAGATTGTCCTGCAAATTGCATAATTGCTAACGGACCCCCAAGGTGCCTTGGAGACACCTCTCTTCTAACAAGCTGTTTGAGAAATGAAGCAGTAAGCCATATTGTCAGCCCAGTATCCTTGAGACCTTGATAGAACGAATATAATCCTAATCTCTTTCTCTTCGTATGCACTGCGACCCCTATCATCCCAATCTTCTTCACCTCGTTATCAACAATCATCTCTTTCTCCTCTGGAATCACAGTGGTTGTCAGTGTATCTTCTCCCCGCAGAACTACAATCTTCAAGGTATCCCCTGGGCTTCTCCGGATGATGTCTACCATAGTTTCCCAGTCATTAATCTCTGTGCTGTCAATCTGAATTATCCTGTCTTCTCTTTTAAGTCCCGCATTATACGCAGGGCTATTCCTGTCAACATCACCCAACAGGGATGAGATGAAGGGGATGATACTGTCAGTATACGCACCCGGAATGGTGAGAGTAAGTGTGTCCCCACTTCTGAGGAGCGTCAATACATTGTCGCTATCTTTGTTCGCTCTTCTCTCTATCTCCCACCAGTCAAATACAGGGACGTCATTTATAGATAGTATCTTGTCATATTTTTTTAGTTCTGTAGTTTTTGGTGCAGTTTGTACTATTGTCGTATCTATTGTACCTATTCCAAGAAAGAGATTGATGCAGGAGTAAAATACCACAGCAAGAATAAGATTGAATAGAGGGCCAGAGAATACAACCCTTGCCTTTATTCCGGGCGGTTTTGACAAAAATTCCATCTCACTGCCCATTGCAGTTGCTGGCTCTTCACCAGCCATCTTGACATAACCTCCAAAGGGTATAAGCCTCACACTGTATTTAGTTTCCCTACTTTCCCAGCCAAAGAGTCTGGGCCCAAATCCAACTGAGAACTCTGGTACTCCAATTCCTGAACGCTTTGCAACCAAGAAATGTCCAAATTCGTGCGATATGATAAGTATGGAAAGTGCTATTATAGCACCTACAATATTTAATAAGATACCCATTATGTCTTATTTATACCATCTATAAGTTCAACAGCCTAACAAGTTCTGATGTTTCCTTTCTTGCCCATTTATCAGCCTCCTCTATCTCCTGCAGAACTGGATTTTCTATAACTCGGTGTTTATTCATTACCTTCTGTATTATTTCTGGAATATCAGGAAGGGTTATTTTTCTCTTCAGAAACGAACGCACACACACCTCATCCGATGCAGATAGAACGGCTGGCATTGTCCCTCCAATAGATACTGCTTTGTATGCGAGTGAAAGGCAGGGAAAATTTTCTTTGTCGGGGGATTCAAATTCAAGTAGATGTACTTTTGCCAGGTCCAGGGGTTTAACAAGAGAAGGAGCTCTTTTAGGATAAGTAAGTGCATACTGGATTGGAAGCCTCATATCAGGCAATGAAAGTTGTGCTAAAATTGCACCATCACGGAACCTTACCATAGAATGTATTATTGATTGTGGATGTATAAGAACACTAATACTTTCGGGTGGTACGCTGAAGAGCCTCACTGCCTCTATTACCTCCAGTCCCTTATTCATAAGTGTAGCAGAATCTACTGTTACCTTCTTCCCCATCTTCCACACAGGATGTGCAAGTGTCTCCTCTATTGTTATATTTTTTTTAATACCAGATACCCTGAATGGCCCACCGGATGCGGTAAGGATGATTTCAACGACCTCATCTTTGCTTATGCAAATACATTGATGTATCGCAGAGTGTTCAGAATCTATAGGAACTATCTCGCCGCCATATTTTCTGGCAGTATTCATTACAATTTCACCAAATGATACAAGAGTTTCTTTATTTGCGATACATACCCGTTTCTTACCCTGTAACGCAGAGAGTGTAGGATATATGCCCTCAACGCCTACGAGTGCATTTACTACTATATCAGCTTCTCCTTTTGCAATTTCTACAAGTCCTTCTCTACCAGTAAGTAATTTTGCCCCTCTAATATGGAGTGAGCGAGCAGACGGTTCGTCAGTAATACAGACAACCTCAGGACTATATTCTTCTATCTGCTTCTGCAGGAGTTTTACATTCTTATGTATTGAGAGTGCAACTACCTTGTAATCCTGTCCAAGGTGAGATAAAACCTCGAGAGTAAGTGTGCCTATAGAACCCGTGGAGCCGAGTATGGCGACTTTATGCATATGAGCTAAAAAAGTGTTAGAGTTGTCCAAACCGGAACAAAATACTTCACTGTTTTATGCATTACCAAGGTAATGCCTGCCTGCGGTAGGCAGGCACTCCAATTACAGCTTCCGTTGGAGTGCAGTAGCTTGCTACTGCGTCCTCGCCCCACAAAGACGGAGCACCCCCTACGGAAGAGGTATAGATTCCTAAATACAAAAAGTCTTAGTTTCCAGTCTGTACAGCTTTTTGAGCATTTTAACCAACTAAATTGGTGAAGAACCAAAAATTTTAAACAAGGAGAAGGAGAGAAAGCCCGCTATACCACGAAGAATCTTAGGTAATAATATACCAGGGGAGCGGTAAAGAGGAGGGAATCAAACCTGTCCAGAACTCCCCCATGCCCTGGAATTGAGGTTGAGACATCTTTCAGGTTTGCATCCCTCTTTAAGAGAGACTCTACCAGAT
>JAYENM010000085.1:0-18662 GCA_034722095.1 Caldifarciminota bacterium
CTGACTTGGGCTGTGGCACTTTGGTGACAAGTTGGGTTCCAAAGAGAATATCTCCCTCTTCCTTGAAATTCCTGTACGCCTTTTCATATTCCCGGGGTGTTTTGAGTATATCTTTATCCATTCGTATTATTCTTGCTCCCTTGAAGATCGACTTGATAGTTATTTCCAAGCGCTCAGTTCCTTTTCCGGGATATACAAATCTTATTCCTCCACAATCCTCACACATCGTAGGAGCAGGTCGCTCATACCCACAATAATGGCATTTGAGCTTATGCCCTTCTCTGTAATAGTCAAGCGTTACAGAGCATCTTGAACAGTATGGTATCCACCCACAATCCAAACACATACAAAACTGGGAGTAGCCCTTTTTCGGTAGAAACAGTACCACCTTCTCCTTTCTCTCAAGCCTTTCTCTTGTTCTCTTTATCAGATATCTGGATAGGATATCGGACTTTTCCTTACGCATATCCACAAGAGTTATAGGAAAAGTTTTTTCTGTCTTCTCTGTATGTATCAACCCATACTTACCCTCTCTTGCATTATAGAATGATTCAAACGATGGTGTAGCACTCCCAAGTATACAGGGAATTTTATCAATTTTTGCCCTCATAACTGCCACATCCCTTACATTATGCCAAGGACTCTGTTCTGCCTTGTATGTATCCGAGTGCTCCTCATCCACTATTATAAGACCAAGATTTGGAAAGGGGGCAAAAACCGCACTCATTGATCCAATACACACCCTAAAATCGCTCCTGCGTATATTCTCCCATAGAATTGCCCTCTCTTTCTGCCTTAATTTGGAGTGTAGCACTACTGCATCGTCCCCGAACCTCGTTTTAATCATCTCTACTGTATTTGATGTAATAGCTATCTCAGACTGTAAAAAGATTGCTTCTCTTTCCTCTCCAAGTGTATATTCTAGAGATGCAAGATAGGTATCTGCTCTGTCTTTTTTAAACAAAAGAAATGTCTTGAAGTGGTGTGAGGAAATTGCATCCTGTAGTTTAGAATGTAACTTCTCTCCCGTAGGTTTGGATGATTCCCCGCTTGTTTGACTACAGGCCGGTACCCTGCCCTCATATATGAGGGGTTTACCATTTTTTATCCTCTCTCTCACCCAGGGCGGTAGCATAAGTTTGATACAACTAGCCTGAGTCACGCCATAATACTCTGCCATAATAGATGAGAGAGATAATAGCCCCTTGTTCAGGATAGGTTCTTCACAAAGGGCAGCTTTTATTGGCCTTACCTTTTTCACTCTCGTCGTGGACATTACCTTCACGACGATACCCATCCTCGTGGAATTCTTGAATGGCACAAGAACAGGACATCCTGGAGAGATCCATCCAAATTCATCCCTCAGAAGGTATACAAAGTTCCCCTGCGCGAGTGCTACTTCTACATACATATACTACTTTCTCCTTCCTATCCGTGGCTCTTTGCCAGCAATAAGTCTCATTATATTCTGTCTGTGTTGCAGTATACTGATGAGACCGGCAAACAGGGCAAAATAGGAGACTGGCGTATTACCATAAAATATAAACGAGGCAACTGGCAGTACTATACCACTTGTTATAGAGCCAACTGATACTATCCTCGTGATGATGACCCCGATAATCCATGAGACCAGAGCTATAAGGACTGCCCAAGGAGCAAGTGCAATAAAGATACCAAGTCCTGTTGCAACTCCCTTTCCCCCCTTAAATTTGAGCCATACACTGAAAAGATGTCCAAGCATTGCCGAAGCTCCTGCAAGGATGCCACACAACTGACCATGAGTTCCCGCATGTAAGAATATATATGCGGGAAGAAATCCTTTTAAAACATCAAGAAAGCAGGTAAGAATACCGGGAGCTATGCCACAGCTCCTCAACACATTTGTAAACCCGATATTCCCACTTCCTACCTTTCTTATATCAACACCTTTCGCCTTTGCAATGAGAAATCCAAAGGGGATCGAGCCGAGAAGATAGCCCACTATGATTGCAAGAATGCACATAATCTTAGATTATTCGTTAATAAACCACAAGATTTCACGAGATTATCACAAGAGCAAAAAGTTGGTTAGTTTGTTGGTTTGTTAGAATCTAACAAACTATCCAACTAACAGACTAACTGCTTATACAATCTGTGAATATCTGTGTTCATCCCTGCCTGCGGCAGGCAGGTGCGGTTAATACATAATCTGGGATAATCACCCCTGTGTAAGATCAATAGGTACTCCACGAAATCCAAATTTATTTCTTATGCACTTCTCAATATAACCCAGATCGCTATTTTTCAGTTTTCTGCGAGTAGTTACTCTAAAGCGAGGAGGAGATATTGATACCTGACGGAGGCCAGAAAGTCTCACATGTTGCATCTCACTCCTTAGGATATCAAGTCCATCCGCGGTCACCCTTTTTTTTCTCTCACCGTATATCCTGAGTGCCTCCTTTAACGGCACATTTATATCTCTTCCCAAAAGTGCAGACATATATATGATGGGGATATGTGATGCAAAACTAACACTGTGCCCGAGGAAATATCTACCCAGATCACTTTTATTTGCCGCTATCACAACCCCTTTTCCTCTCCTGAAGAGAAGCTGAATAATCCTCTTATCTTCTTTTGTTAAAGGTGCATTTGACTCTATCATAACTATTCCAACATCAATTCTCTTCGTATTTGAGATCGTAAGCGCAGTTGCACCCTTTTCCACATCAGTTTTAACCTTTTGTCTTTTTTTTAATCCAGGGGTATCTGCCAGAATAAGTTCTCTTCCATGAAATCTTATAGTAACATCGCATACGTCTATTGTGGTCCCGGGTGATTCGTCAACAATCATTCTCTCCTTTCCCAGGAGTGTATTTATATAAGTAGACTTACCAACATTCGGTCTACCCATTATGGAGATGACAGGAAGAGAGGCACAAATGGAGGGAGAGGAAGGGACTTCTTTCACAATATCGTCCACAAGCTGTTCAACCCCGTAACCCTTTAAGGCAGAAATAGGATACAATTTATCAAATCCGAGAACATGAAAGTTTTGAGCAGCAAAAAGTCTCTTCTTTGTATCCACTTTGTTCACAACAAGCCATATAGATCTTCCGAGTTTTCTTAAGGCTACAGCAACATCTTCATCGAATGGTGTAACACCATCCTTTACATCTACTATAAACAGAATTATGGAGGCATTGTTCAGCATCTCCTGTAATTTCTCTTGAACCTTCTTTTTTATCCCCGTTTTGCAGGAAAAAATTCCACCTGTATCAACCACCTTGAATGTCTTACCATCTCTTTCAATCCATTTCTCTACAAAGTCTCTGGTTATTCCGGGCGTCTTGCCCACGACAGCGACATTCTTCCTCATAATACGATTGAGGAGTGTTGATTTTCCAACATTCTCTCTTCCAGTGATGACCACCATAGTTTAATTATATTAAATTATATCTTGAAATCCACCTGTCAGAACCACAAACTAACAACCTAACCAACTAACTAACAAACTAACCAACTAACAAACTAACTAACCAACTATACAACCCGCAGCTTATTTTGATCTTTGCTCTTTGCCTTTTAATATTTCAGCAAACAGTCCCTTGAGGAACTCCCCACTTCTCTCACTGAACTCGAGTGTCTTGTAAGGGAAGGGAATCTCTATTTTTTCTCTGTCAAATGTCTCCTTTACAATCTTCCTGAAGGTTCTTGCCACTACCCACTGTTTGAGTGGTTTTGTCTTTATCCATATAAGTATATCTATTGACGACTCAGCGATTGCGTCCACTCCAAGTATATCCGGCTTCTCCAGTATAAAATCACCCACGTCGGGATGATGCATAATATCCTCGGCTATCCCATTCAGTATTTCCAAAACCCTATTGAGGTCTTCCTTATATGCAATTCCTATCTTTATGACTGCCCTTGCCCATTTTTTTGTGAGGTTTGAGACAACCTTTATCTCACCGTTTGGGATTGTGATCACCGAGCCGTCTGCACTCCTTATAACAGTAGTGCGCAATCCTAATTTCTCCACAATCCCTCCCTTATCACCAATGTTTATTACATCTCCGACCCTAAACTGATCTTCAAACACTATAAAAAAACCATTTAGAACATCTCTTATAAGGGCCTGTGCCCCAAAACCTACCGCTAAACCAACAACACCTAATGATGCGAGTAGAGGACCAATATCAACCCCGAGCTCTCTTGCAATCATGGCACCGCATACAACTATTATAATAATATCACCAATGGTCTGCAATGTGCCTATCACAGTCTTCATCCTCTTCTCTGTCTCCTTGAGCTCCTTGCCTTTCTTACTTCTTCCTATCTTTGAAAGGAAGAAACGAAGAATCCTGTCGAGGACCAACCCAAATATTGCTATCCCGACTATCCTTATTCCCGATGTCCTGAGCCACTCAATCATATTTCACCTCCATAAATATACAGGTTGTGTCTTTCACAAAATTCGTAATCCCTTAAATTCCTTGTTTATCGGTAGCGAGGCTCGTAACGAAGCTTGTCCTTTTGATGCTCGATACTCGTCCTGAACCGATACCGGTTAAGAATTTGATAGCAACTATCTCTTCCGGAGATCTTACAATTCTTTGTCCAGTCCCAAGCCTCCAGTTTCGAGTATCGTTACGAGTTTCCTCACCGTCAACCCAGTTTCGAAGCCCTTTATCGTTATTGAGGCTCGTCCTTTTGATGCTCGATGCTCGCCTCCATAAGGATCTCATACGAGTCTGTGACCTACGAACTGTATTTTTCAAGTCTCAAGATTCCAGTTTCGAGTTTCATCACCGTTTACCCCGTTAAATAACCTTCTATTTAATGGGGTAAACCCAGTTGCGATACCCTTAGTTTTGTGAAGCCCTATATACAGGTTATTGATTTGACACATAGAGCTTCAATACTGATATCTCTGCCTCCCAATCCCGAGGATGAGCCCTGCTATCCCAAGAAATACAAGTGTAGATGAACCACCATACGAGAGGAGAGGAAAGGGCATTCCCACAACAGGAAATATACCCATCGTCATACCAGCGTTTATAACCCCCTGAAACAATACTATTGAGACAAGTCCAAATGCAAAAAGCGAGGCAAATTGATTCCTTGATTCTCTGGCAATCTTTATACCCCTCAGTACTATGAAGACAAAGGCAGCAAAAAGAATAATTGCCCCGATAAATCCGAATTCTTCTGCAAACGATGAAAATGCAAAGTCGGTATGTTTCTGCGGTAGGAAGGCAAGTTCCTTTTGTGTGCCTTTTAGAAATCCCTTTCCAAAGAGACCACCAGAGCCTATCGCTATCTTTGACTGCAAAAGCTGCCATCCCATACCAGCCGGGTCGCTTCCCGGCGAGAGAAACACCGTTAATCTTGCCTTTTGATAGGGCAAAAGCGCCTGCCATACCAATGGGTTGAGAAGCCCAATAGCCACATTAATGATAAAGACGAAAATCCCTTCGTTCAGAGGGACTCTTTCCCAGTATATTACAGCAAGAAGAAAAACAAGCCATACTATCCATATACCCCAGTAAAATGCTGCCAGAAGGGAGACAAAAGGAGAAATAAGAAAGAGTATATATATGGGTCTTGTCCCCTTGTAAAACGCAAGTGTAAGGAAGACAAAAAGAAACACAAGGGATGTGCCAAGGTCGGGCTCAATGAAAACCAAAGTAAAAGGCACAAAACAGATAAAAAACGGAACAAGGAATGAACGGAGACGTTTGAGTTCGAATTTCCTTATAGATAGAATATCAGACATAAAAAGCACTGTTGAAACCTTTGCAAATTCTGAAGGTT
The DNA here is from genome assembly GCA_034722095.1 of Caldifarciminota bacterium. Taxonomy (GTDB): domain Bacteria; phylum Hydrothermota; class UBA3073; order UBA3073; family UBA3073; genus UBA3073. The sequence goes on from JAYENM010000085.1 coordinate 5,794, forward strand.
GGAATGAAATGGGCCCAAGGCTTATCCATCTCTTTACGCCCTTACCTGCAAAAAGAACTGCTATAAGCAGAATAACGGAAAATACATATAGAAATGGCGCAATACTCTGCCAGAAGCGGAATGGGATACGGGAGAACAAAAACAGAATAACAAGTCCAATTGCCACCCATATAATCTGCCTCTTGAATGCCTCTCCATTCTCATTGTAGCTCGCAGAGTAAAGTGTAAGAAGTCCAAGAAAAACTACAAAGAGAACGAGGGCAAGGAAAATAAAATCAAAATCCTTAAAAAAGCGCATAGTGCACTGTCTCCTCTATTTTATCAGGGGGTAACCACACTATATTTTTGATGTTTCGAAACCAGGTAAGCTGACGCCTGGCATATCTTTTTGTATTTCTCTTTATAAGATTTATTGCATCTGAAAGGCTAATATCTCCTTTTAAACAAGAAACTATTTCACTGTATCCTATGGATGAAAGGGCTATAACTGTTTCGCCGTACCTTTCGATCAAAAGTTTCACCTCATCAACCAATCCACGGGCAATCATAGAATCTACCCTCTCCTCTATTCTTCTATAGAGCTTCTTCCTATCTATATCTACCCCGATATACGCTACACTGAAGTTTGCGGGTTCTTTCTCTCTTCTCCATACAGAGATGGGAGTACCTGTTGCCTCGTATACCTCAACTGCCCGCATGATTCTCACCCTATCATTTGGATGGAGTTTCACCGCGATCTCATGATCAACCTTTTTCAACTCGTCATATAATTCTTCTGTCCTCTTTAAGGACAACCTTTCTTTTATTGCCGAATCAATTTTTGGTAACGAAAATAATCCATTAGCAAGTGCTCTCAAGTAGAGCCCTGATCCTCCAATTATGATGGGTTTTTTGAGTTTTTCTGTTACCTTTCTTCCGTCTCTTGCATAGTCGTATGCAGTGTATATCTCGTCAGGATTTACCATGTCTATCATATAATGCGGGACTATACTTCGCATCTCCTTGTCTGGCTTGGCAGTACCTATGTCCATAAATCTGTAGACCTGCCTCGCATCGCAGGATACTATGGAAGCATCATGTTTCAAAGCGATTTTAAATCCCATCTCTGTCTTTCCAACTCCCGTGGGACCGACGATCGCAACAATTGTTCTCATCTCTTCCACACCCGCAATTTTAACCATTTATCTTAGATTATACGTTAAACACTGAAAATCACCGAAATAAAATCAGTAATCGGGTTATCAGTGATCAGGTCATTGGCTACTCGAATAATAATATAGTCTGCATTCGTAAAGGACGTAAATAAGATTAACGTCCTAAACCTACCGATTACTGATAACCGATTACCAACTACCTGTCTGTTCCTGATACTCTGCCTACTGACTTCGGTGAGCTCAGTCGAACCGATCCACTGATATCCTGATATGCTCTAGAATCTGATGTCTCTGTCTGAGAGTCCTGTAGGCACGGTTTCAAACCGTGCTGGCACAAATTGAATTTGTGCCTACAGTCTTCGATAATCACTCGGTGACTTCAGTGTCTTCGGTGTTGTATTAAACACCGTCTCAAGATCTGTATGGCAATAACACCGATCTCCCCTTCCTACTTTCACCATTTCTCCTAATTTTATTATACCACAAATCCTATAAAAGTCAAGAAAAAATGGGTTTTTTGCTTGACTTTTACAATATATGTGATATAATTAGAAACCCTTTATGAAAACAATTCTCGCCATATCATTATTGATTTCATCTACCCCGTGTAGTGGAGAAATAGAGAGTTTTCTTAACTCAACTCACATATACAGATTATATCAATATGACGGTAGGATATACTGCGCAACGAGCGGGGGAGTGGCAATATTTGACACAACGACAGGTAGCTTCGACAGAATCTCAACAGGTAACGGGCTTGCTGGAAATGATGTGAGAGACATCATCCATGATAAGTATGACAATCTCTGGTTTGTATGTCATAATAAGGGGATATCAATTCTATCTCCAGATGGCAGATGGAAGAAATTGAGCGGTGCGTGGTATGGGTTACCAGAGGGACTACTCTGTATAAATATCTTATCAGACACAGTACTTGTTGGAACAGATGATGGATTAAGATTGTGGGATATAAAAGACACCAATCCAATGAATAAAACAAAGAAGATGGAGACTATTGCATCTCATCCAGGAAATATCGTGAACCGTATAGAGTACCTCAAAGATTCACTATGGATATGTACAAACGAAGGAATAGGAATAGTCGCATTGTCAAACATTGGGAACACTTCCGCATGGAGTAATATTACCGAAATTGGCAGTGTAAACGCGGTTGAACTTTTAAAAGATACATTATGGATAGCAACATCAGAAGGAATTGCATACATAACTAAAGGAAATTATCACTATGTAGCATCATCCAATTCAAGGGATATATCTCTCTGGAACGAGAAACTGTGGCTCGCTACATCAGCAGGATTAAGGGTATGGAATGGAAATAGATTCTTATCCACTTCTATTACACAGGATTCAAGATGTCTCCTTTCTCTATCCAGTTTCTGGGTTGGAACATGGGGCAGTGGTATTACAGAATACACACAGGACACAGTCGTATATTTTATACCTGACGGACCAGGAGACAATAAGTTTGGCGATATAGCAATTGATGGGGACGGTAATCTTTGGTGCATCACAGGTAGTAAAAAAGTATCAAAATTCGACACCCAATGTGAGAAATGGCACATCTTCAACCAAAATAATGAGTGGAATGTCGGAGGAGGTGGATTATCTGCTCTTGCAGTCGGAAAGGATAGGACAGTATGGATAGGGGTCTGGAACTGGGAGAACAAAGGGCCCGGTCTTATAAGACTGTATTCTGACAGCACCTTTGATACTATTCGTTTTCAGGGGAATAACGTGATAAGTGATATAGAAGTGGATGGTCATAATGATGTATGGGTTTCAACCTGGATATTAGAGGGACAATCCTCACTTCTTTATAGATTCCGAGGGGGTTCAATTAATTCCTACGATGTATTCAGTTTCCCACCCGGAATAAACAGAATAACATTCGATAAGAAAGGAAATATATGGGTGGGGTGTACTTATCACACAGGTGGCGGTGTTTTTCAAATAATAAATGAATCTGAGGCAAATGAACTTTCCTGCCCTGATATTCAGGGTGAGGAGATATACTCTCTTGCATTTGACATTGATGGAAGACTATGGGTTGGGACAGATAATGGGACATACGTACTAAGAAATAAACAGATTGAAAGGATATTAACCCACAACGACACCGATGTCGTCGGCGATAAAGCACATGACATTCTAATTGATATCTATGGAAACGTTTGGCTTCTGCTCGAGCCTATTTTGGAAAGTAGTGAAGGGGGTGTAACGAAAGTCACGAGAAAATCTGACTTTTTATCCATTACACCTTCAAAAGGACTTGTCTCAAACAGGATAGAAGGCAGAGATACCGGAAATCGACTCGCATACGACCCAACGAGAGGATGGCTATGGATAGCTACGGGCGAGGGAATCTCAAGATATCGAACTGGACTTATCCTTCCTCATACAATCTCTTCTATTCTGGTGTTCCCAAACCCATATTTAGCCAATGAGCATTCGGATATAAGTTTTATCTCCGAGGAGCTAGTAGGAGGCAGTATAAGCATTTATTCGCTCAGTGGTCAACTCATAAAGATTTTCTCTAACATAAGAGAAAGTTCAGTGAGATGGGATAATCCTGATATTGCAAGCGGTACATACATATATATTGCAGTATCTGATGATGGAGAAAAAAAAGTAGGTAAATTCTCAGTAATTCAATAATTCCATTACTTAATGAAATTTTTTTCTTGACAAATCAAAATTTTGATGTTAAAATATAAGAACAAAATAGACCATACTTGTCTTTTAAGTTCCAATTCTATTACACTATTTGAGTTTTTTTGATATCTTGGAAGCAGAAAGGGGGGGCTATGTTGTTCAACTTCAAGGATGTATTACGCTCTATGCGTCTTGGCTTCTCTGCCAAGAAGATATGGGTAGGGTTTCTTGGTATACTCGTGGGAACGATTTTCTACGCCATCCTCTCATATGTCGCACTAACCCTTACACCTGACTGGAACTGGGTAACAGTATGGAGAGAATATAGATATATTCCCGTCCCAATAGCAGGTTATACGGTAATGCCGTGGTATAGCTGGGCAATATGGATAGTGGGAGTTGCACTCTTTGTCATTGTAAATCTCCTCGCTATAGGCGCAATATCTAAGATTACATATGAACAGGTAAAAGGTAATGAGTTCTACGAGATAACAGAGGCAATAAAATTCTCCATTAAACACTGGAAAGGCATCGTGCTCTCTCCGATAACAATGATAATAATATGTGGAGTTATTCTCCTATGCGGATTTATATTTGGCCTCGTAGGAAGAATACCATATCTGGGACAATTAGCTATTGGGCTCCTCTTCGTACCTATAGCCTTCGGAGCGCTTTTTCTCGTATATCTTACTATAGTACTGTTTCTCTCATTTCTCATTGCGCCTTCTGTTGTTGGTACTACAAAGAGTGACACCTTTGATACCCTCTTTGAGGTTTTCAGTGTCTTAAATGACCAAACATGGAGGGTCGTTGTGTGGGAAGCACTGGTTGCCTTCTTTTCAGTTGCTGGTATATGCATACTCGCATGGTTTACAAAGAAGGCGCTGACACTGACTTACTTTACAATTCCTCTCTGGCAGGGGCCAAGAGGCTGGTTTACAGCTATGTGGCAAAATGGAATATGGTATCTGCCTTCCTGCCCTCCCGTTGTCTGGGTGGAGAACCTTGCAGGCAGATTTCTACCAACACTTCTCTTCCCTCACACATGGGCAACACAGAACTGGGCAACAGCCTTTGGAGGATTCTGTATTGGTATAGGATTCCATTTCATCGCCTTCTTTGTACTTGCTTATGGTATATCAGTATGGAGTGCCGGGCAGACTATGGTATATACAGTCCTTGTTAAGATAAAGGATGACAAGAACCTGTTGGAGGTAAAAGAAGAAGAAGAGTTTGAAGAAGAAATAAAGGAAGAAGAGAAAAAAGAAAAAATTGAGCAAGAGAAGAAGGAGGAATAAAAATAAAAAAACCTGGAGCTTCTTTCTGCTGTTGCCTATTAGGGGGTTCCAGGTTTTTTGTAACATTACACCGGGTACTAATCCTAACATCAGAGTAAATGCTCTGATTTGGGCTAAGGGGTAATTTTGTGGTATGAATGAAGATGTAAAGCAGAAGATAGAGGATTTAATAAACAAGGTACTGTGGGATAAAAATATACATCTTGTCAGGTGGGAACTAAAAGGCAGTGAACCATATTCAATTTTGAAGGTATTTATTGATAAACCGGGTGGTGTCACAGTTGAGGATTGTGCACTTGTATCAAGGGAACTCTCAGATCAGCTCGATATAGAAGAACCCATTGACCACAGGTACACACTTGAGGTATCCTCACCGGGTATAAATTTAAACACCGATATACAGAGTAAAAAGAAAAAGGAGAAGTGAATCGATGACAGTTTATAACATATCTCATTTTCTGGATCAACTGGCTGAAGACAGAGAACTAAATCTCACAAGGGTCAAAGAGGTATTTAGAGAGACAATAATAACCATAGCAAAAAAGACCTTTGGAAGAGATATCGAAATGACTGTAGATATAGACGAATCCAGTGGTTCAATATCTGTGTTTGTCGTGAAAGAGGTGGTGAAAAAGGTGGAATTTCCTTCAAAGGAGATAACCCTTACAGAGGCGAAAAAATACAATGAATCTGCAAAGATAAGAGATAGAATAAATATTCCCGTGGAGTTTGAAGCATTTGGAAGAAACGCCATTATTTTGACTAAACAGATTCTTTTTCAAAAACTGCGAGAGGCTGAAAGAGATGCCATATACACCTCCTTTGAAAAAAGGGTGGGAGAAATTGTTACTGGTAGTATCCGGAGAATAGAAAGCAAAAGAATATCAGTTACCCTTGACAGGACAGAAGGTATTCTGCCAAAAAGGGAACAGATTCCAGGAGAATACTTCCGTCAGGGTAGTGTTATAAAGGCGTATATACTTGCAGTAGACCCAAAGGAGGGTATACTACTCTCGCGTACGCATCCAGGTTTCCTGAAGGGATTGTTTGAATCAGAGGTACCAGAAATTAAAGAAGGAATAATTGAGATAAAAAACATAATGAGAATCCCTGGAGTTAGAGCAAAGGTAGCTGTTACAAGTAATAACCAAAGGATTGACCCTGTAGGGGCATGTGTAGGTGTAAAGGGGTCAAGGGTACAGGTTGTTGTGAAGGAGCTTGCCGGCGAGAAAATAGATGTGATACAATGGAGCCAGGATCCACTGGTTTATGTATCAAGGGCACTTTCTGGCGTTAAGATAATAAAAGAGGATATTGATGAGAGTACAAAAAGAATACAGATCGTTGTGAATGATGAAGAACTCCCTATAGCAATCGGTAAGAATGGACAGAATGCTTTTTTATCCTCAAAATTAACTGGATACAGAATTGATATTATCTCTGAAAGTATGGATAAAACTACTTCGGTGGCGAATTTAGATGGGCTATCGCCAAAGTTAAAAACAAAACTTCTGGAAAATGGATTTGTAAGTGCGTATGATATCATTTTTTATGGTGTCCCAAAGCTTCTTTCTATAAAAGGGATAGGAAGAGAAATTGCAAAAAAGATATATGAAATCTCCTATGATATTGTAAAAAAGACAAAACACTAACCCCCGGACGGTTCAACTGAGCCTTCGTCCCGAGCTCAGGCCGAGGGGTTCACCGAAGTTAAGTCTTAAATTCTTCTCTTCTTATCCTCTTAAACAATATTTTTTTATTTATGAATGACCGCCGAGTATACGACGCTGCAAAGGAATTGAACCTCTCGAGCGAGGCACTTGTACACCTTTTGAGAGAACTTGATTTCAAGGTACGGGGTTACATGAGTGTGGTCACTCCAGAAATGCTAAAGAAGGTGAAGAAGAAGTTGGAAGAGGATAAACGAAGAATAAAGGAGAAGGACAGAGAGAAAGAAAAACTTCGTAGGGGCAAGAAGAGAAAAGTGGAAAGGCGATTAAGAAAACCAGAAGAAAAGAAAAGAGCTGCAATCAAAGTCAAAGAAACCCTTGCAAAGATAAAAACGGGTGAGCAGAAACCAAAAAAGAGGGAGAAGGTTGAAAGAGTTGAAACCAAATCGGAGAAAGAGGTGCGGAAAATTCAACTCCCTGAACTTGTAAGTGTTGAGGAACTCGCGAAGCTTCTATCTGCATCTTCCCTTTCACTTATTGCCAAATGCCTCGAACTTGGTCTCATGGTGACTATCAACCGACGGTTGGATTATGAGACAGCAAGTATGATAGCCTCTGAATACGGTCACGATACTGAACTCATATCATATTATGAAGAGGTTGCTGAAGGGAAAGAAGAAGTAGAAGAAATAGAAAGGGCCCCTGTTGTGACAGTTATGGGACATGTAGACCATGGAAAGACCACGCTTTTAGATTATATAAGAAAGACCAATGTTATAGCCAAGGAGAAGGGAGGGATAACACAACATATAGGTGCATCAATAATCGCATACAAGGATAAAAAAATTACCTTTCTGGATACACCCGGACATGAGGCATTCACTGCTATGAGAGCAAGAGGAGCACAAATAACTGATATAATTCTCATAGTTGTCGCTGCGGACGACGGGGTTATGCCGCAGACAGTAGAGGCATTAGACCATGCCCGTGATGCAAATGTTCCCATTATAGTAGCAATAAACAAGATAGACCTTGAAGGTGCCCGCCCGGACATGGTAAAACAGCAACTCGCACAACACAATCTCTTACTGGAGGAGATAGGTGGCGATGTGCCAGCGGTCATGGTGTCTGCAAAGACAGGAGTGGGAATTGACGACCTGCTTGATTCCTTATTACTCATTGCAGAAATGAAAGAGTTAAAAGCACCACTCAAAGGTAATGCAAGAGGATATATAATAGAGGCAAGATTGGACAGATACAAGGGGACTGTTGCAACGGTTCTTATCACCAAGGGACAATTAAAAAAGGGAAATAGCTTCGTCGCAGGAACAACTTATGGTAAGGTCCGCGCTATGTACGATGAATTTAATAGAGCTATTGAAGAAGCTGCCCCCTCAATGCCTGTTATGGTACTGGGATTTGAACATATTCCCAAGGTCGGCGACAGATTTGTAGTCTTGGAGGATAGAACAGCAAGAGAGATCGCACGTAAAAGACAACTTGCTAAAAGGGAGATGATTGCCCGTCCGCCTGTTGTACGCACTCTTCAATCTATACAGGACAAAATCCAGAAGGGAGAGACAAAGGAACTGAAGGTCATAATAAAAGGAGATGTAGGTGGTTCTGTTGAGGCTATGTCTGATTCCCTTAGAGAACTTTCAACAGAGGAAACAAAAATTACTGTTGTTCACAGCGGTGTAGGAGATATCACCGAATCTGATGTTTTGCTTGCGTCTGTCTCAGACTCTATAATAGTCGGTTACCATGCTGGCACTCCAAGTAGTGTCAAAATGACTGCAAAACGCGAAGGTGTTGAAATAAGAGTATATGATGTGATTTATAAGGCACTCGAAGATATTAAACTTGCACTTGTGGGTCTCCTTGAACCGACCTATGAGGAGAAGTTGATTGGAGAGGCTGAGATAAGGCAGATATTCAACATACCAAAAATCGGTAAAATTGCAGGGTGCTATGTAAAGGACGGAAAAGTTGTAAAGAACGCACCTGTCAAAATAGTCAGGGATTCAGATGTGGTGGGAGAAGGGAAAATAATCTCTTTGAGAAGGACCAAGAACACAGTCAACGAGGTTTCAGCAGGATTTGAGTGTGGAATAGGATTTGAAGAGATAGATGACTTTGTTGTAGGGGACATCGTACAGGTATACGAAATGGTAGAAAAAAAGAGAGAGGTTTGACGCTGTAAAATGCATGACCATACTGATAGGAGAAACAGAAGAATAGAGACACTGTTCAAGGAAGAGATTGCCAGGATTCTTTCAGCAAGAAAGGATCCTGATATTGGTTTTGTAACAGTGACAAGGGTGGAGATAAAAAAGGACAGGAGAAAGATCTTCTGTTATGTAAGGTTTTTAGTCGATGAAGAAAGGGGATTTTCGGCACTTAAAGAGGCAAAGGGCTCCATAAAGGCAGAAATTGCGAGAAGTATTTCTCTAAGATTTATGCCAGATATAGAATTCAGAATTGATGAAGAAGGATATCTAAACTGATGTAGCAATTCCTTCTACATTTACTCCTTCTTAATATCCTTATGAAAGTATAATCCTAACCTTCTTGGTATGTATGTAAGACCAAGATCTGATTTCCTCTGACAGTTTAACCAACATCCGTTGCACTTAAAAAAAGAGCGGATTATCTTTGCTGTTTTTTCATCTCTCCATATTTCACCAAAACTCCTCTTATAGAGATTCCCGAGCTTTACTTGCCTTGCCTCACACAACTCAACATCACCGTTTGATTTTATGACAGGTCTCACAAATATGCTGTAACAGGGGAGGTTTAACTTTCCGTTCGCCCATAAAGGATACAGGGAATGGTAATCTGATGCAATCAGGTCAGACACAGAATAAAGACCTGTTGTATCTTCCTCTGCACCAAAGTATCCAACTCTTGAGTAGTATCCCACGCTCAAATCTATTTCATACTTTTTTACAAAATCCATAACAAATCTGAGATCCTCTTTCGTATTCCACTTGCTTATGGTATATTCAATCTCGATATGGGTAAAATCTTTTAGTTCTTTCACTATTCTCTCAACATTTTTATATGTATCCACACCCCTTATATACTTGTTTGTTTCGGGTCTTCCATCAAGGGAAACTGATACATATCTCACCCCTTCTTCCCTCACGAGAGAGACAAGTTTATCTGCAAGGATGCCATTTGAAAATAGCCTTAAATTCTTCCCTTTGAACAACGATACAATCTCCCTGCACTCCGGATGAAGGAGGAAATCCCCGCCCGTGATTATGAACTCCACACTATCTCTTATTTCATTATCACATAACAAATCCTCTATGACATCCTTATCAATGTCCTCTTTCTCTTTAATTCTCCATATATTACAGGTTCTGCATCTGGATGTACATCTATTAGTTATGTAAATGGGCAAAGAGAGCACCCGCCTCTTCCGCACAGAAGAGATGAGTCTTGATAGGGTAATTGCCTTATTCCACACTCTATTCATAGATTAACTCGACATCAGTTTTGTCCGGGATAATTCCAAATTATTCGTTAAGAAACCATTCACCCCGTGAAATAACTTATTTCACAAGGCAGGGATTACACCTATCTACCGTTAGGCAGGCGAGATTATCATCTCAAGATCCGTATGGACAAGATACAAACCATCAGGTTATTAAGTAATTGGGTGTGGTCGTTATTTTCAAGCGTGTTCTTTAATTACTTACTTACCCAATAACCCAATTACTGTTTTTGATATAATCTGTGACTATCTGTGCCCATCTGTGGTTAATGCATATTATGGGATAATTTCGATTTTTGATATTTGATTTTTAATATTTGATATTATTATACCATAACCTCCCCTCTATGTCAAGAAAAATTATCGGCACTGTAAGCAGTGCCCAACCAATTTTGGAATTAAGGCGTCAGCCTTTTATATAAAACCCTTTCCATACGGCCCTACGGCTCGTTCACAGAATCCGTCTCAAGATCCGTAGGGATATGGATATGAGATGCTGTGCAACGGGTGAATTCCAAACCCTTACGGATTAACTCCGTCTTCGCGCTCTGGTCGGTCACCTTTTTAGGGTGACGAAAATATTGAAGCGCCAAAAATACTATCAACTATAGTTTCCTTTACGATCAAGGAAAAAACAACCACGAATCTACACGAGTTAATCAAATAACACAAATAATTTCAAAAATTAGATGTGGCCTCAAAGTGTTGTACTGGGGAGAAACAGTCAATTGAAGTGCAATAGCTTGCTACTCCAAGAATATTCTTGACAGGGATTAGATGAGTCTTGGACAAGAATCCAAAGGACTCCCAATTCAGACATAAGGTAGTCGCAACCTTTAGTGGTTATGCAAAAAGTAGGGATCTGGTAGCCGCAGACTTCAGTCTGCGAATAGAAGATGCTGTTCTGGATTCAATTTGCGCAACTTATCCTCAGGATCCGCACGGATCCCTAGGATCCGCACGGAAAAGTTGCGACTACCATGTTGAAATTTGACTTTCTGCACAGCCTGTAAGGGGGGTTCTTAGAAAGGAAGTGCAAGCAAATATCTTCTGTTTAGCAACACATAGCTATTCATATCTTAATGCTTCAACGGGATCAAGTTTTGATGCCTTGTTGGCTGGATACATACCAAAGAAAATGCCTACACCCACAGCAAAAAAGAATGCAAGCAGTATTGAACTCAAAGTAATAACTGACTGACCACCGCCACTAATGAAGCGAGGTCCAAACGAACCTGCCCCCACCAGCATATTGCCTAATGTATTGGCAAAGATGACACCCAAAAGTATGCCAATTACTCCACCAGCAAAGGCAAGCACCATCGACTCTATCAAGAATTGCACCAATATGTCTCGGCGTTTTGCACCCACTGCCTTTCTTATGCCAATCTCTCTTGTCCTTTCGGTTACCGAAACCAACATTATGTTCATTATTCCAATGCCACCAACAATTAACGATATTGCAGCTATACCTGCAAGCATAAGCTTGAATGTACTCGCAGTTTGTTCTATAGTTTGACGAAATTCCTCTTGACTTCTTACTCTAAAATCTACTACCTTATTATGTCTCGCAGTGAGTAATGCTTCCACTTGCTTGGTAGCAGCATCTGTTGCTTCAGAACTTTTGGCTTGCACAAAAATTGTCTGTACCTTGTCATCCCCTGTAAACCTCTTTTGAGCTGTAGTGAATGGTATGAGTATCTGGTCATCGAAATCTTCCCAACCTACCCGTCCTTTCTCTTTCAGAACGCCAATGACTGTAAATCTTTCGTCCCTTACTTTGATATCTTCACCAACAGGTCCACGGGATTCCGCGAAATGCTCATTCCCAAATAGCTCTTCCTTAACTGTTTTTCCAATTACACAAACCTTTGTCCATGAATCAAACTCTTCTTGATCAAAAAATCTTCCCTCATTCATTTCAAGATTCCTTATGGTCTGATATGATGGAGAGGTTCCCAAAAGCCGTGTATCCCAATACTTATCAAGATACCTGACTCTCTCTTGTGTTCTAATTTGAGGTGCCACCTCATTTACTGCTGAAATCTTCTCCTTAATAGCAATTGCATCCTCATGAGTAAGTCCTTTAGATCTTCCTCTCCACTCTAATGCCTCCTCTTTGCTCTCTGCGCGTCTTGGAAAGATCATTAAAACATTTGACCCCAATTTCTCTATTTGTGATGTAATTTGACTCTTTGCACCCTCACCTACTCCTAACATACCAATAACAGCAGCTACACCTATAACAATACCTAATATTGTAAGAAAGGAGCGTAGCTTATTGGATAAAAGTCCCTTGTATCCAGAAGCAAACCCAGATATAAGACTTCCTATAAGAGATGTTCGTGCTCGTGATTTGTGTTCGTGGTTCGTACTTGCTTTATGGTCCACTGCCTTTCTTTGGATTTTTTCTCGCTCAATCTGCCCATCCTTTAATTGAATTATTCTATCTGCATATTTTGCAACTTCTGGATCATGAGTTACCACAATAATGGTCTTACCTTGTTCATGCAATCTTTTAAATACTGACATAACCTCTTCACCCGATTGTGAATCCAAATTACCCGTTGGT
>JAYENM010000086.1:0-3681 GCA_034722095.1 Caldifarciminota bacterium
GATCCGCACGGAAAAGTTGCGGCTACCAAAAGGTTACGGACACCGATTCAATTTGTATATTTTGGTACAACCCGAGTGGCTTATCATTGCTCGTAACTTTACAGTATAATTTTTGCCGTCACAGCACCTTGGGACAAAGTCTAAAAATAAACTCGTGCCCAGATATAGGCTTGACCATCAAAAGAAGAGATAACCCTGAATTCACTGGAGTTTGGTCCAAGGAAATAGTTCAATCCGAAGGTCAACTCTGTATTTTCAAAAATTGAATAGTAAATCCGGGGTATAAGAATTATTCCTCTATCATTCAGATTTATTACTGAATTGATTGAGGGACGGAAGAATGGATCGTGAACCCATCCGATTGAGATGTAAAGATACTGCCGGGCAAGAGTTACTCTCTCTCCCGATATGATTTTTGTGATATCATACTTTTGGGGATTATTCTCACCGTTTCCGTCGTAGAAGAATTCAACCATACTGTAAAGTGGGAAGCTGAATGTATAATCGCAACCAAGGGATGCCTTTCCGTACTGGGCACTATCCTCCCATGTATAACTGAATTCACCCCAGTAACCAAGAATTAAATCTCCGGTGACTTCAAACCCCACTATTCTCTTTAAATCCGACGGTTTGTGTATAAAGTTTAATCCGATATCGTTTTTATATAAATTTGTACCGATTCTTAAACCCAAAAGGGATTTTTTGAAATTGTGTTGAGGTAAATAAATTCCCCTTAAGCTGGTTAACCTCCCGACTGACAGATAACCCAGAATAGCATTTGTGCCTGGTCTTTCATAACCAGGTTCAAAGAAATTTATAGGATTAAAAACATCTAGAGGCCGAAATACTTTTGCTACGCCCCAGTAAAGCCTTTGTTTCCCTGCAGTAATTCTTAAATTCTCTGGCCCCAGCCATAGCATCAGCCGTGAAACATTGATGTTTTCAAGGATATTAACAATGTGTGTTGTATCGTATTGGACAATACAATTGAAGGCAATTTGAGTTCCATAATTTAATCCGGATGTCTTAAATTCTAACCATCCACGATTATAACCATAGATGTTTACTGAATTATTCCAGGCAATAAGGGGGCGTGTCTCAAGATAACCAGAGACATCTATTTGACCAAAAAGGGATAAAATTGATATCAGAAAAAGCATAAATAGAAATAAGAAATTAAATCGGACCCTCTGTACTCTCATAACTTTCTTCTGGATAAAAATACTTGAATACTTGAGCCTGACCCTATTTTTTCTCTTGCAGTGCTTTTTTGAATAATTCCAGTTGCTTCTTAAAAAAGTCGTTGTTGGGAGAATTTTTTAGTGCGTTCTCTTCCATCTCAACTGCCTTTTCATATTCCCCTATTTTATAATAGAGAAAAGCCATAGTGTCCATTACGTTGGGATTCTTGGGGTCAAGTTCTAATGCCCTCTTTGCGTATTCATATGCCTCATTAATGTGTACATCTCTTTGTGCGCATTCCCAGGCTATGCTATTAAACACTGAGGCATCGTCAGGCCTTTCCTCCAGAGCAAGTGTCATCAGGTCATATGCTATTTGCCATTCCTTTTCTGCCTTTTGTATTTTACCTTCCTTACGATACTCTTCCTCAAACCTGATGTGAGCGGAGGGAAGGAAGGTGATTTTGTAAAGATTAAAAATTCTCTCCAATTCTTTAATAGGCTCTTTGTGGTCATCTACCCTGAGGTCAACATATCTGTCATTAAATCCTGAGTAGCCACCTTTTTCTCTCACAACAAGGAGTGCTGCTGACTGTCTACCCCTTTTGTCTCCACCGGCATTTTGCCCCGCTTTAAGAGCTGCAAGTAGTCTTTCTGCAAGCAGTCCTTTTTCTTTTAGAAAGGCATTAGCCATTTTCTCAATCACCTCTTCTCCTGTGAGGATGTTGCCTTGAACTGTAAAGTTCTCTCCCTTAATATGGCTTGCCCATTCAAGACAACTTTTTCCAGTGAAGACTGCCACATTGCCATGAGAATCAACGATACCTACCTGACGATGAGAATATTCCTCATCACTTTTAAGTAAGCTATCTAAGACTTCTTGAGCGCTCATTCCTTTCTTTAACATAGCAAGTCCTCTAGGACCATAAGTTGTGTTTCCCCATGCCTGAGTGGCTATTGCTCCCACTTCTGCTTTGGCAAATGGAACAGCTGCACCCACAGCCAGAAACTTAGACGCAACTGCAACACCCCACTCCTGTGCTTCTGGGTCGTATGCTACAATAGAAAAGGTTGCAGAAAGCGAAGTAGCAAAGGTCAAAAAGGCAAGAATAAGCAATTTCATATCCTCTCCTTTTTGTTGTTTTTTTGATGCAGATTTGCGCTGATTATTAGCATCATAAGGTCATTGGGTCAATAGTTGAATACTTGAGCCTGACCCTATTCGATCAACGAGAGGGGGTTTGCAGGGTGTGCATTTATATACAATCCAAGATGAAGATGGGGGGCAGTGACTCTGCCCGATGAACCTGCGTAACCTATTATTTCACCCCGTTTGAGAGTGTCCCCTTCTCTGACAAGAATGCTGTCAAGATGTATGTAATATGTATATATCCCAAGTCCATGGTCTATTATAACGCACCTCCCGGGAAGATAATAATATTGGGCAAGAGCTACTATTCCATCATTACAGGCTTTTATCTCATCGCCCTTTTTTGCCTTTAAATCCACGCCCATATGAAATCCTCTTTCTATACCATTCATAATCCTCTTGACTCCATAGGGAGAGGTTACCATAATACCTGAAAGGGGAGGAGTGAATTCTCCGTCAAACAGGATATAAGGGGCAACCTCTGAAAGTACATCCACTGTATTTTCCCGCTCGTTTTTTATCCTTTTTGCAGTTTTTGGAGTATATTTTACCATTGTATCTGCCACGATTAATGTTTCTGCAGGAAATTCCGTTGGCAGAACGGTTATCAATGTGGAGTCTACAACATTTTGGGAAAGCAGTTTAATCCAGTAATTACCAGGTTCGGTCTTATAAGGGACAACACCAAATCCAACAAAAATCGTATCTCTTTTTACGAACCTTATTGTATCTTCAATAAAAACTGCCTTAATATCATTCTCTTTTGATACAACTCTTACTCTAAATACATCTCCTATATTTACTTCAGAAGGCGAAATACACAGCGATATTATGAAAAACAAGGTCATTAATTAAAACATTCAATTATCAATGCAAAATTAACAATTAGCAATTGTCATTTGGTTATTGGGTAATTAGGTCATTGGGCGATAAGGCTATCAGGCTATCAAGCTATCGGGCTATCAGGTCATTAGGTCATTGCTATCTTCTTGTTGGTTCTGAGATGAGGCCAACATCCTCTATGCCTGCGGATTTTACAAGTCCTATTATTTCCATCACAAATCCGTATGGCACATTCTTATCTCCTTTGATATATACCTTTTTCCTGGATGAGGTTAGAATAGGAACAAGCTCTTTATGGGGCTTTTTGATTTCTTTGCCTTCTATAAAGACCTTCTTTTCTTTTGTTATGCTTATTGTTATTCCTTCATCTCCTTCGTGGTTAGCTACTGCGGTTCTGGGTAACTGTATGTCTATACCCGATTGAAGAAGAGGAGCAGAGAGTATGAATATCACAAGTATGGTGAGACTCACATCAACAAGTGATGTAATGTTTATCTGCGATATGCT
>JAYENM010000087.1:0-3673 GCA_034722095.1 Caldifarciminota bacterium
GAGGAGGATAGAAGAATGGACTCACCAATAATACGGGTTGGAATTGTTCAAAACGCCCCCAAAATAAAAATATCCCTTTTAGGCAATTCTTATATATATGCAGGAGATAAAGAAGTACATTTAAGCGGCGATAAGAAGTTGGAAGTCAAGGTTCTGCAGTCAAAAAACCCAAAAGTTGTTTATAGGGTAGTAACAAAAGAACTGAAAGAGCTTGCTAATCCGAGTGAGATGGAAAAATATAAAATAATACGAGTGGGCAAAAAAGTAGAGTTTTCTGGTAAGCTAATAAGTGATAATAGAAAATATTGGGTATGCATCGGTGATTTTGAAAAGAGGAAGATAGCAGAAGAAGCGTTTGAGAAAATAAATGGAATATCTATAATTGAAGATTTTATTGGAGAAAAAGGCGGTATAGTAAAGATTACCGATTCAAAAGGCAAGGAAGTTGTAGAAGGTGACATAATAAGGATAAAATCAACGCATCCAATGACCATTTTTGATGTCCTGGTTGGAGAGGGATTTCACTTTGAACATAAAGAGACACAGAGTTTTAAAGAGTGGTTAGAATTCAGAGTAAATAATTATGGAGGGCTTGTTGCAATAAATGAATTACCCGTAGAAGATTATCTGGCAAGTGTAAATTCCTCTGAGTCAAACCCGGATTCCCCATTAGAACTTTTGAAGGCACAGACTGTAATCGCCCGCGGAACTGTTTTTGCAACCATTGGAAAACATCATTTTAATGACTCATACGATCTCTGTAATAATGATCACTGTCAAAATTATAAAGGACTTGTGAGAGAGACACCTCGTGCTAAGGAGGCTTCTTCTCTTACAAGAGGAGAAGTCCTCAAATATGGCAAAGAAATATGTGATACAAGGTATGCTGCAATCTGTGGGGGAATCACAGAGGATTACCAGAATGTGTGGTTTGGAGAAAAGATTCCATATCTCTCAACAATAATTGATGCAAAAAAGCCAGATGGGGTCATTAGATTTTATCCTGCCACATCAGAGGAGAATGCAAGGAGATTTATAGACTCAACGCCCGATGCTTGGTGCAATATTATAAACTGGAAAATTCCCGATTATTTGAAGAATGTTGAGGGTTTCAGATGGAATATAAGTTATAGTAAAGATGAACTCGGAGAAATCATAAAAAAGAAAACAGGTAGAGATATAGGCATCTTAATTGATATTGTGCCACTCAAAAGAGGTAATTCGGGTCGCATAATGCTTCTTGAAGTGAAGGGAACCAAATCTGCATTCCGGATTCGGAGTGAACTGTCAATAAGAATGGCACTATCTCCAAGTTGTCTTTTAAGTTCCTGTTTTTATGTAAAAAAGGACGAGAAATCTATTACTTTATATGGAGCAGGATGGGGACATGGTGTTGGTATGTGTCAGATAGGGGGAAGTATAATGGCACATAATGGAATAAAACACGATGAAATTCTTATGCATTACTTTAAAGGCACTAAGATCGAAAAGATTTATTAAAGGCATCCTATAACGATGCTTAATCTGTGTAATCAGGTATAATGAACATTATACCGGCGAGGTTTTATGGTTAAACTATCTGTATTGATATACAATGATACTAACAAAATAGATACTATTAAAGGTCAATCGTTAAAGAGTATTGAGATTACACGACTGAACCCGAAGGATTTTAAAAATATCCCTGAAATGTTGAATGAGGGTATAAACTCTTCTAAAGGGGAATATTTTACTATATTTTCAGGCATTGAACTACTTCCGACTGCCTATGAGGATATGGTGACAAGTCTAAATAAAAAAGAAGATATAGCTATGGTGTATTCAGACTATTTTGAGGTATATCCAGATGGTATAAAGAAGAAGACGACTCTCAGGGATTATGATGGTGACTGGACTGAGAGATTTGAGTTTGGTTATTTAAAAGTTTATAGAAAGAGTCTCATAGAAGAAGTTAATGAATGGAGTGAGGAGTATGATTTTGCCTTTGAATATGACCTTCACCTCAAATTGGCTGACAAACATGGGTTTTATCATCTTAAAAAGCCCCTTTACAATTATTATCTTGCTGCTGAGGAGGTCGAAGCAAAGGAAGTGGGTACTTCAAAACTCTATTTTGCTGGAAAGGGAAAATACGGTGGTTTTTCCTATCTTTACTATTCAAAAGATGAAAAAAAAGAGATTGAAAAGGCATTCAAGTCTATGCTGAAGAGGAGGGGAATATATCTCTCTCATAAAAATAAGGAGGTAGCACAAGATAAGGAAAAGGAGTATGGAGTGAAGGTCTCCGTTATAATCCCGGTCTACAATCGGGAAGATTATATATCCAGGGCAATTGAGAGTGTCTTAAATCAAACATTTGCTAACTTTGAACTCATCTGTGTAGATAATGGAAGTACAGATAGAACCAAAGAAATCGTAAGACAGTATGTGAAGAAAGATAACAGAGTAAGACTTATAGAAAACTACAAGAATATTATTGCCTATTCTTTCAATCTCGGTATAGAGGCTGCAAGAGGTGAATATATTGCCCAGCTTGATTCTGATGATGAGTATTGCCCCGAGACCCTTGAGAATATGGTCAAGTATTTGGATTCCCATCCGAAGTGTGGTCTGGCAATTTCTTACTATGAATTGATGGATAAAAATGGTAAGACATTGAAAGAATTCGGAATAGTCAAGCATTTAGAGTACAATAGAAATAATATCCTGAGGGTGGATGGTGCAGGTGCTGTGAGGGTTTGGAGAAAGAAGGTGGTTGATGAATTTGGTAGATTTGATGTAGAAAATTTTGGTAGATATGCTGAGGACTACGACTTAATCCTGAAATTATCAGAAAAATATGAAGTGGGAAGGGTTCACAAGGTTCTTTATAGATATAGAAGGCATCCTGGTAATACAGACAATCTGTTAGATGCTGAATTAAAGGTGAGAAACAAGAATCTCGCAAGACGTATGGCAGCAAAAAGAAGGATAGAGATTAATAAAAAGGGAGTTAATCCGTGGAGTTAACGTGGAGTTAATCCGTGGAGTTAATCCGTGGAGTTAATCCGTTAGGATTTTATATAAATGGTAGCGCTATGCAATAGTGCTCCATAAAAGGCTTACGCCTTAATTCCAAAGGCTTACCTGCCTACCGCCTATACAGGTCGTATGACCCATACGGGTCGTATGACCTATACAGGTCGTATGACAGGCAGGCGCCTTAATTCCACAAAAGAAGATGTATAAAAAAATAGATAAAGAGATTATAAAGAAGTTAGGGAGGGTAGTGGGGGAGAGACTTATTTGCGACCCGAAAAAGATGTATGACTATATGGGTGATGAATTTGCAGACCCGTCATTGAAGAAGACGCCTGAAGTAGTTGTACAGCCAAAAAACACCAAAGAAATCGCAGATGTTTTAAAACTTGCCAATGAGGAAAATATTCCGGTCACACCAAGAGGTGGTGGAACTGGTTTGTGTGGTGGATGCGTTCCATTATATGGTGGAATAGTCTTGTCTCTTGAGAAAATGAACAGAGTTCTGGAAATAGATAGAAATAATATGCTGGCTGTGGTAGAGGCTGGTGTGACATTGAGTGACTTCTATGCTGAAGTAGAAAAAGCAGGCCTTTTCTTCCCACCCCATCCTGGCGAAGAAGGTGCTCAATTTGGTGGTTTAATCAGCACCAAT
>JAYENM010000088.1:0-3655 GCA_034722095.1 Caldifarciminota bacterium
AGAAACCTGAAGAAACTTCTAATTTTCGTAAATTCAAGATATGAGGCAGAAGAAGCGGCAAAGGTGCTCTCTGTGCCTCCTTTTGGACAGAATGTCTGGGTACATCACGGAAGTATGTCGAGAAGCGAAAGAGAGGAAGTAGAGAACCTTTTCTATAAGGCAAAAATTGGTGTATGTGTAGCTACATCTACGCTTGAATTTGGTATAGATATAGGGGATATAGACGCAGTTGTGCTTATTACCCCTCCTCCCGATTCCGCATCGCTCCTGCAGAGGCTTGGACGAGGGAACAGGATGAGAGAAAATTATATGCTTGCATACGGTGTCTATCTTGATGAGATGCAGAAGATTATATTTGAACAGTTGTTTGAAGACGCTAAGAATGAGGATTACCTCTCCTTTTCACATACATTTGATTTGTCTGTTATGTGTCAGCAAGCCTTTTCTTATCTGTACCAGAAGAGAAGAATTGGCACATCTATAGATGCCCTCAAGCGATTGTTTCAGGAAATCGTCAGTTATGATGACATAGAAAAGATTGTAGAGGTGCTTCTGGACAAGGGATTGATAATGGCAGGAAAGAGCAGGCTTCTCTATCCCGGAGAGGGAATAGGCAATGCTATTATCTATGGCGGTATACATTCAAATATCCCTGATAGGAAGGAGTTTGAGGTATATGATGTGGCAGCCGGGAGGATGATAGGCAGGGTTGAGAACCCATTTCCCTCTTTTACTCTAAGCGGTAGGGACTGGATGGTTGTATCCTGGGAGCCCGGCAGGGTATGGGTAAGACATCAAGAGAAGAAGAGCGAGGTAAAAAATGTATTCACAGGAAAGAAGTATGGCGCCTGGGATTTTCGATTTGGGATAAGGCTGAAGAAAAAACTCTTCCCCCATATGAGCGAATATGAGATTCCATATATAAGGCGTGGCAATTATCTTCATATATTTCACTTTAGCGGACCTATTTATAGTTTTATCTGGAGTTATGCATTGAACAAGAAGAAGAGGATTGAAGATGTAGGAGATATTTTTTTCGTAAGCGAAAGTACCGAGATAATACCACAAAAGGTAGATATTGAGAATGCAGCAAGAGAGACATCATCGGTAGTAACTCACTATATGAATCTGGGGAGATACTTTGGACTCCTGCCAAAGGAGCTCCGCGAGAAGCAGGTGCTCTCATCTTTAAAGATAGACGAGTTCGCAGATTGGCTGTTGAAGATACGAATGGTGGAGGCTGAGATCCCTTAACATCCAGTATTTTCTTGTTATGCTCATATTTCTGATCATAAGTATAACACCTGTATTTTCCGACCTTCCGTTCGGGATGAGAGAATTGATGATGACATCCCCTTCAAATACCATCATCTATGATATAGACGAGAATTATATTGAGGATATCATACTGAGAATACCCGGGTTGTCTCTTAGAGATGGACAGGTTTATTTTTATGAGAAAAAGGTGCAGGTGACAAAAGATGGGATACCCGTCGAAATTGGCGATATAGTATCTCAATCAATAGAAAGGGTAGAGTTTCTGGGTGAACCATCTATTACCTTTCATGGCTATTCACAACTCAACTTTGTGACACAGAGATTTCGGGGTACTGTACCGCACTCAGTCATATGGGCAAGAACTGGAGATATAATAGGATTTGAACTCGAAAGAGATATATTGAGGAGTGGTAGTATGTACATATCCGGTCAGATTGCAGAATCATCCATATACGAGGGGAACATTGGATACACCTTCGGAAAATGGAATACAAGAGGTTACATATCTAAAAATCTTTCCCTTAAACTCGTCTCAGATATTCTTAGGATTAAACTGTCAAAGGATTATCAGGAACTAAGAACGCGCCTTAAACTGGGTGATGTCGGCATTGGTTTTGGCGCAAAATTTGACTCTTCTCTCTCCGTATATCTCTCTTCAAAACTCGAGCCATTACCCCTGTTCTATGTTATACCGCAAGTGGAATATCACAATGATAGCATAACTCCAAAGCTATCAGTTGGCTTCATACCATACTATGAGGCAATGGTGTTTGGCTGGTCTACACCGTCTCTCTATGGTGGTGGAATAAGATTTAAGGGGAGTTCAATATTCTTCTCTTCTCCCGATTGTATTGGGGTGCTCTTCCAGTCCGAGCTTAAGGATAAGGTGAATATCGCAGTAAGGTATGATAATAACGGGTTTTCTCTCTTCCTTAAAGGTAAGTATCCATTCAGGGATGACAAAATTATCCCGCATCTCTTTATCGCCAATGAGTTGGTGGAAGTCGGTACGAGAATTATAAATGTGGATGTCTCTTTAAGGATGAAGAGAGACTCTCCTCTCGTATTCAATCTGTCATGGGAATTCTGGGATTAATAATCCCGAATTAAGTTAACAACATCTCCGAAGGATCCGATGGAGTGGTGAATTTCTTCTTGACAAATCAGTATTTTTGTAGTATACTAAATTTAAGATATAGGTCAGAATTTTTGGGTCACCTGTCTGCTGCCTACGGTAGGCAAGCAAGAGCAGTAAGACTGCTGAAATTTACACTCTATAACCAGTAAAGCCCTTACGCCAATAGGCGGATATACCTCTAAATTGGAGAGATATCTGTATTGCGGAGATAAACGAGTGGGGCGAAACGGTGGCTTTTAATAACTCAAGTCTATTAGAAGGATTAGTATGAAAACCACACACAAAATAATCATCGGTGATTCAAGACGGATGAGAGAAGTTAAAAATGAATCAGTCCATCTTATTATTACTTCTCCACCGTATTGGCAGCTGAAAGATTATGGAAACGGAAAGCAGATAGGTTTTAACGACTGTTACGAGGAGTACATTAACAACCTCAATTTGGTCTGGAATGAGTGCCATAGGGTTTTACATAAGGGTTGTCGTTTATGTATCAATATAGGGGACCAATTTGCTCGTTCTGTTTATTATGGAAGATATAAAGTTATTCCAATAAGAACAGAAATAATCAAGTTTTGTGAAAGCGCAGGTTTTGATTATATGGGTGCTATTATTTGGCAGAAAGTTACTACTTGTCATACAACTGGCGGAGCAACAGTAATGGGTTCTTTTCCATACCCAAGAAGCGGTATTCTCAAACTTGATTACGAATTCATTTTGCTCTTTAAAAAATATGGAAAGCCCGTTAGCCAACGGATAAGTAAAGAAATTAAAGAGCAATCGAAATTAACGCAGGAGGAGTGGAATCAATTCTTTACTGGGCATTGGAATTTCCCAGGTGAAAGACAGGATAAACATCTGGCGATGTTTCCTGAAGAATTACCGAGACGGCTTATCAAGATGTTCAGTTTTGTTGGCGATATAGTGCTTGACCCATTTCTTGGAAGCGGAACTACTTCTTTGGTGGCTAAAAACCTGTATAGAAACTCTATTGGATACGAAATAAATGAGGATTTTCTACCAATTATAAAAGAAAAACTTGGAATAAAACAAAGCACTATTTTTCAAGATGCAAACTTTGAGATAATCAAGCAGGACGAGCCAAGAATAGACTTTAACGAAGAAATTAAAAAATTGTCTTACATTTTTAAAGATCCTATAAAGTTTGATAAGAAGATTGACCCGAGAAAATTAAGATTTGGTTCAAAAATAGACAATTCTCATCTTGAAAAAGAAGAG